>JBBWZU010000134.1:0-14173 GCA_039649225.1 Hyphomicrobiales bacterium
AGGAACAGCGTCATGTCCGGGCCGGGGGTGAGGATGAGCAACAGCGCCGCCGCCGTGTAGGCGGCGATGATCTGCGCGTCGGGGAGAAAGTTCATGTCTGCCTCGCTTGCGGCGAATGAATCAGCACTTTGCCCGAGATTTCGCCCAGGACAACGCCTGCTCGAGCCGATCGTTGCCCCAGAACAGCTCGCCCGCGGTCACGAAGCTCGGCGCGCCGAAAATGCCGAGCGTCTCGGCCTCCTCGGTTGCGGCGCGCAGCGCAGTCTTGATCTTGGTGGACCCGGCCTGTGCCAGCGCCGCCTCTGCGTCACGCCCGAGGCTGCCGACAATCGCCGCAATCACAGCCGGTTCGCCAATATTGAGCCCTTCGCCGAACTCCGCCCGATAGACCGCGCGCGAAAAATCCTCGCCCCATCCCTCAGTGAGGCCGACAAGCGCGACGCGCCCGGCCAACAGGCTCATCGCCGGAAACGGCGCCGGGAGACGGAATGGCACGCCGAGATCGGCGCATTGCCGCTCGCAGTCGCGCACCATATTGCGCCCCTTCGGCGGATGGAGGTTGAACGGCGATGTGTCGTAGCCCTGCGTCTTGAAGATCGCGCCGAGCAGGAACGGACGCCAGCGTACCGTCACGCCCGCGGCCTGCGCGAGCGGGCCGATGCGGACCGCCGCGAGATACGAATAGGTCGAGGCGAGGTCGTAGAAGAAGTCGAGCGTGGCCATGCGGCAGAATAGCGCGTTTCGCCGCTGCGTCACCTTGATTGGCGCGCATCCGCACGGAAAACGGGTTGCCACCCCGCATCAAGTGTGGGGCAGGCTTTTTCCTGGATGCGCTAGAGAACCGGTTTCCATTGTGCGGGATCATGCGCTAGACCGCTGCCCATGAATCGTACGGGACTTGCGATCGCGTTGCTGGTCGGCGTTGGCGTTGGGGTGGTGTTCGGGTTTTGGCCGCAGCTCGACATCGCCATATCGCGACTATTCTTTGATGAGGCGCGGAGCACCTTTCCTGCGCTGCAGAGTCTCGTGTCGCGGCACTTGCGCGACCTGTTCACCTATGTCGTCGCCGCATTGGCCGCGCCGGCGTTTATCGCGCTCGTCGTCAAGCTGGTGCTGCCGCGCCGCCGCATGCTGGTTTCTGCGCGCGCCGTCCTATTTCTGATCGCCACGCTGGCGCTTGCGCCCGGCCTGATGACCAACGTGATCCTCAAGGACAACTGGCATCGGCCGCGGCCCGGCGAGGTGACCCAATTGGGCGGACCGGAGCAGTTCATGCCCTGGTGGGATCCGCGCGGCGCATGCGACAAGAATTGCTCGTTCGTGGCCGGTGAGGGCTCGGGCGCGTTCTGGACGCTGGCACCCGCGGCGCTGGTTGCGCCGGCCTGGCTCCCGGTCGCCTATGGGGCGGCGCTGATGCTGGGTGCTGCCGCCGGCCTGCAACGGATTTCAGGTGGCGCGCATTTCTTCTCGGACGTCGTGTTTTCCGGTGTGTTCACGTTTCTGATCATCTGGGCCGTGCATGGGCTGATCTATCGCTGGCGCACGCGGCTGACCGACGAGCAGGTCGAACGGGTGATCGACCGTGTCGCGTTGCCGCCGCATGAGGCGCTGCAACGGCTGTTCGCGCGGCTCTGTGCGATGCTGGGGCTGGGCGTCGGCGGACGGCCGTAACGGCATTGATCCGCCGCGCTTGCACCGAACAGCTTTCCCCCTATAGTCCGCGCGTTTTTCCCCAAAGCGGACTTACCCGATGGCCAAATCCGACGTGAAGAAGGTTGTTCTCGCCTATTCGGGCGGACTCGATACCTCGATTATTCTCAAATGGCTGCAGCAGACCTATGGCGCCGAGGTGGTGACCTTCACGGCCGACCTTGGTCAGGGCGAGGAGCTGGAGCCGGCGCGCGCCAAGGCGATCCTGCTCGGCATCAAGCCGGAGAACATCTTCATCGAGGATCTGCGCGAGGAGTTCGTGCGTGACTATGTGTTTCCGATGTTCCGTGCCAACGCGGTCTATGAGGGGCAATATCTGCTCGGCACCTCGTTCGCGCGCCCGCTGATTGCCAAGAAGCAGATCGAGATCGCCGAGAAAGTCGGCGCCGACGCCGTGTCCCATGGCGCCACCGGCAAGGGCAACGATCAGGTCCGCTTCGAGCTCGGCTACTATGCGCTCAGGCCCGACATCACCATCATCGCGCCGTGGCGCGAATGGGACTTGCGTTCGCGCGAGCAGCTGATCGCTTTTGCCGAACAGCACCAGATTCCGATCGCCAAGGACAAGCGCGGCGAGGCGCCGTTCTCGGTCGATGCCAACCTTCTGCACGCATCATCCGAAGGCAAGGTGCTGGAGGATCCGGCGCAAGAGGTTCCGGATTATGTCTATTCGCGCACCATCGATCCCGAGAAGGCGCCGGACAAGCCGACCGTCATCACGGTTGATTTCGAGTGTGGCGATGCCGTCGCGATCGACGGCAAGAAGATGTCGCCCGCAACCTTGCTGGCCAGGCTCAACGAGCTCGGCCGCCTCAATGGCATCGGCCGGCTCGATCTGGTCGAGAACCGTTTTGTCGGCATGAAGTCGCGCGGCATGTACGAGACGCCGGGCGGCACCATCCTGCTGGTCGCACATCGCGGCATCGAGCAGGTCACGCTTGATCGCGGCGCCGCGCATCTCAAAGACGAGTTGATGCCGAAATATGCCGAGCTGATCTACAACGGTTTCTGGTTC
This sequence comes from Hyphomicrobiales bacterium, assembly GCA_039649225.1. Classification (GTDB taxonomy): domain Bacteria; phylum Pseudomonadota; class Alphaproteobacteria; order Rhizobiales; family Xanthobacteraceae; genus PALSA-894. The sequence goes on from JBBWZU010000134.1 coordinate 2,726, forward strand.
GCGCCCGAGCGCGAGATGCTGCAGGCGGCGATCGACAAGTCGCAGGAGTTCGTCACCGGCAGCGTGCGGCTGAAGCTCTACAAGGGCAACGTCATCCTGATCGGGCGCCAGAGCCCGTATTCGCTTTACGACCAGGATCTGGTCACGTTCGAGGAAGGCGCGGTCGCCTACGATCATCGCGACGCGGCCGGCTTCATCAAGCTCAACGCTTTGCGGCTGCGTACGCTCGGGCAGCGCAAACGCAAGCTCAAACTTTAGCGCCCGCGAGCGTGACGGCGACTATGCGGCCTTCATCCGGGCGACGAATTCGGCGACCTCGCTCTTGAGCGAGGCGGCCTGGTCTGACAGGCCGGACGCCGAATTCACCACGGTCTGCGACGACGTATTGGTATCGCTCGCGGCATCCAGCAGCCGTTCCAGGCTCGTCGCCATCGATTCGGTCTGGCGTGTCGTTTCGCTGATGGCGCGCGAAATCTCCGACGTGGTCGCACTTTGCTCCTCGACCGCGGCGGCGATCGTCAACGCGATTTCGTTCACGCGCGCGATGGTCTTGCCGACATCGTCGATCGCCGTGACCGCCTGTCCGGTCGCGCCGACAACCGCATTGATGCGCTCGGAGATTTCCTCGGTCGCCTTCGCGGTCTGGGTGGCAAGGCTCTTCACCTCGGATGCCACGACCGCAAAGCCGCGGCCGGCTTCGCCGGCACGTGCCGCCTCGATGGTCGCGTTCAGCGCCAGCAGGTTGGTCTGCTCGGCGATCGCCTGGATCAGCGACACCACCTTGCCGATTTCGGCCGACGCATCCGACAGCGTGCGCACGATCGTGCCGGCGTCGCGGATCTGCGTCACGGCTTCCTGCGAGATCTTCGAGGACTCGTGCATGCGCGTACCGATCTCGCAGACCGCGCTGTCGAGCTGGCTGGTGGCCTGGCTGACGGTGAAGGCTTGCTCGGTCGCGACCTTGCTGACGTGCGAGGCCTTGTCGGCCTCGGTGCGGGCTCCCTCCGACACCGATCGCATCGAATGGGCGGTCTTGAGCAGATCCTGTGCCGCGGTATCGACCGATTCGGCGACCGCCTTCACCTGGCTGTCGAGCGAGGTCGCAAGCTCGGTCAGCATGGCGCGGCGCTCGGTCTCGGCCTTGTGCTTGCCTTCCTCCTCGCGCTGAGTCTGGTCCTGCGCGCGCGTTCGCACTGCCTCGCGCACGCCGATCGCCGCGCGCGCGATGGTGCCGAACTCGTCGCTGCGTTGCGCGCCTGCCACGTCCGCCTCGATATCGCCGCCGGCGAGGCGCTCCAGCGAGCCGGTGAGACGGCCGAGCGGCCCAACGATCGAGCGCGTCACGACGAATGCCGCGACGAGCAGAACGAAACCAATGAGGCTGAGGCCCATCAGCACGCTCTTGACCATCTTGCCGTGCATCGCCTCGACGTCATCGATCAGGACGCCGCTTGCAACAACCCAGCTCCAAGGCTGAAAAGCCGCCACATACGAGACCTTGTCGCGAAACTCGCTCGATTGGGGCAGTTGGAAACCATACGAAACATGTCCGCCGCCGGCCTTTGCAACCGACACGAACTCGCGGACGTAATATTTGCCGTAGGGGTCCTTTTCGTCGGTAAGATTCTTTCCCACTCGCTCGGGCTTGGTTGGGTGAACCGTCTGGATGTGATTGTAGTCGACGACGAAAATGTATTCATTGCCCTGGTAACGTAGGCCGGTCAGGAGTTTCTTGGCCTCGGCCTGTGCTTGCTCGCGTGTCATCTCTCCGGCCGCTGCGCGCTTCTCCAGCGTTGCCAGAACGGACATGCCGGCTTCCACCACGTGGCGGATGTCGGCCTTCTTCTGCTCATAGAGATTGTGGCGGCTCTCGCCGATCACGAACCAGCCGAATGCCGCGAGTGCGCCGAGTGCCAGCAGGGCGAGGATCAGAATCCGAGTGAACACCCGGTTGAGCGATCGCAGCATTATGATGAATCCCGCCAGGAGAATGTGAGGCTTTCGCCTCCAGGCTATCTGCGGGAGCCATAACGGCAGGTAAAGCTCCCGGCCCGTGGGACCGGGGTGCGTGTTTGCGCGTATACGGAAGATGCCTCGTGGTTAGGCGGCCTTCATCCGTGCGACAAATTCGGCGACTTCGCTCTTGAGCGAGGCGGCCTGGTCCGACAGGCCGGAGGCTGAGCTCACCACGGTCTGCGACGACGCATCGGTGTCGCCGGCCGCGTGCTGCAGCCGCTCGAGGCTCCGCGCCATCGATTCGGTCTGTCGCGTCGTTTCACCGATGGCGCGCGAAATCTCCGACGTGGTCGCGCTTTGCTCCTCGACCGCAGTGGCGATGGTCGTGGTGATTTCGCTCACGCGCGCGATGGTCTTGCCGACGCCGTCGATGGCTGCAACAGCCTGCTCGGTGGCGCCGACTACGGCGCTGATGCGCCCGGAAATCTCTTCGGTCGCCTTGGCGGTTTGGGTGGCGAGGCTCTTCACTTCCGACGCAACGACCGCAAAGCCGCGCCCCGCCTCGCCGGCGCGGGCCGCCTCGATGGTCGCGTTGAGCGCCAGCAGATTAGTCTGTTCGGCGATCGCCTGGATCAGCGCCACGACCTTGCCGATCTCGGCCGACGCTTCCGACAGCGTGCGCACGATCGTGCCGGCTTCGCGGATTTGCGTCACGGCGTCCTGCGAGATCTTGGACGATTCCTGAACACGCGAGCCGATCTCGCCGACCGCGCCGTCGAGTTGCGAGGTCGCCGCGCCGACGGTCGCCGCATGAGTCGTCGCGACCTTGCTGACTTGCGAGGCCTTATCGGCTTCGGCGCGCGCGTCCTGCGACACCGATTGCATTGAGTGGGCGGTCCTGAGCAATTCCTGCGCGGCGTTGTCGACCGATTCGGCGACAGCCTTCACCTGGCGGTCAAGCGAGGTTGCAAGCTCGGTCAGCAACACCCGACGCTCGGTCTCGGCCTTGCGCTTGCCCTCCTCCTCGCGCTGCATCTGATCGCTGGCGCGGGCGCGTGCTGCTTCGCGCACGCCGATCGCCGCGCGGGCGATGGTGCCGAATTCGTCGCTGCGCTGCGCGCCGGCAACGTCAGCATCGATATCGCCACCGGCGAGGCGTTTCAGCGAGCCGGTCAGCCGGCCAAGCGGTCCGACGATGGAGCGCGTCAGCAGGAGCACGCCGAGCAGCAGAACCGCCGCGGTCACGCCGATGCAAATCAGCACTTTCTGCAGCGTTGCCTGATACATCGCCTCGACGTCATCGACCATGAGGCCGCAGGCAATCATCCAGCCCCAGGGGACATAGCCCGAGGCATACGAGAACTTCGGCTTGTAGGTGGTCGATTGCGGAAGCTGGTAGACGTAGAACACGTGCCCGCCGCCGGTCTTGGCCTTCTCGATGAATTCGCGAATGAAGTACTTGCCGTTCGGGTCGCGCTCGTCGAAGCGGTTGGTGCCGACCAGCTCCGACTTCATCGGATTGACCAGCATGATGCCGTTGAAGTCGTAGGAGAACACGTAGTCATTGTTGCCGAAACGCATCCCGCTGATCGCGCGCTTGGCGAAGGCCTGCGCTTCCTCGAGCGTGATCTCGCCTTTTTGCGCGCGCTTGTCGGCATCGACCACGATGGTGACCGCGGCCTCGACCAGATGCTTGACCTCGTTCTTCTTCTGCTCGAACAGATTGTCGCGGCTCTGCTCGATGACGACGTATCCGACCACGGCAAGCGATCCGAGCGCGAGGCCCGCCAGCAGAAGGATGCGGGTGAAGACTCGGTTGAGGCGTTTGAGCATGGAGGATTCCGCGAAATGAGAGAATCGGCAGGGTTCTTCCCCACTCTCTGCGGTATCCTATAACGGTCGGTAAAATTCCTGATCTGCCGAGGCGGTTAGGCGGGTTTATATGCTCGCCGGTATTGCGCATTTGGAAACTATGCACGTCAAAGTCGCTTGCCGCAGGAAGAGTCATGCCGGGCAATGACTTGACGCTGCTGCCTGCGAAGCCGATCTTCGACGGACTCGCGGTAGAAGGGTATCGATAGGGTGCGGCTGGCCCTGTCGGAGACAGCCGATGAGCGATAAGCGCGCAGAGCATTGGGGAAGCGCCGAGTCCGGCGAACTTCCGGCGGCAGCGTTACGCAGCGCGGACAGCCTGCGCGACCAGGCGGGCAACCGCGCCGATACCATTCTGGCCGGAATTTCCGACGGCATCGCCGGGCTCGATAACGACTGGCGGCTCGTCTATGCCAATCCCGCGGTGGGCCACCTGTTGGGCCGCGACGTCGCCAACCTGATCGGCCGTACACTTGATCAGTTGCTCGATCTGGCGGCGGACGATCCTTTCGGCATCGCCTATCGGGACTCGAAGCGGGGCGGCGAGCAACTCACATTCACCAAATATTCGGAGGTGTTCTCATCCTGGATTGACGTTCGCGGCTATCCGCATCCGGGCGGATACATCATCTTGTTCCGATTGCAGGGAGCAAGAGGTCCGGTGTCGAAGCAACTGCTCGATAGCGAGCGCCAACGTGAGGTCACCCGCTCGATCAATCAGCGCATCTTCGATACGTCGATCGATCTCATCCTCGTGGTCGACCGGCGCGGCAACGTGCTGCGCGTCAGCCCGAGCTCGCAGGCCATTTTGGGTTTTGCGCCCGACGAGTTGACCGGGCTCAATGGGACGACTTTCGTTCATCCGGACGATCTTGAAAGCACCCGCAACAACATGCGGCTGGCGCGCCACGGCCGCCTCACGCGCAATTTCGAATGCCGTTACGTCCATAAGGATGGCCACGCGGTGCCGCTCTCATGGACCGGCGTGTGGTCGGAGCCGGATGGACAGTATTTCTTCATCGGCCGCGACATGACGGATCGGGTTTCGCTCGAGGGCCAGCTGCGCCAAGCGCAAAAGATGGAGGCGGTCGGCCAGCTGACCGGAGGCGTCGCCCACGACTTCAATAACATTCTCACCGTCATCATGGGCATGACGGAGGTGCTGGCCAGCGAAGTGTCCGCCGATCCGCGGCTGACGCCGCTGGTGGCGGCGATCGATGAGGCGACATCGCGCGGCGCCGAGCTCACGCGGCGGATGCTGGCATTTGCCCGCAAGCAGCCGCTGCAGCCGCTGGTCGTCGATCTCAATGAGATTGTTTCCGGCACAACGGCGATGCTGCGGCGCACGTTGGGCGAGGACATCGCCGTGAAGCTGGTTCTGGCGGACGGCTTGTGGCCGGCGCTCGCCGATCGCTCGCAGATCGAGGATGCGCTCCTCAACCTTGCGGTCAATGCGCGCGACGCAATGCCGAGCGGCGGCCGGCTCGTGATCGAGACCACCAATGTGAATCTCGACGAGCAATACGCCGCGCACAATCTTGAAGTGACGCCCGGTGACTATGTCTGCGTATCGGTCAGCGATTCGGGCGGCGGAATACCGCCCGAGATTCTGGAGCGCGTGTTCGAGCCGTTCTTCACCACCAAGGAAGTCGGCCGCGGGACCGGATTGGGCCTGAGCATGGTCTACGGCTTTGCCAAGCAGTCGGGCGGCCACGTGAAGATCTACAGCGAGGTGGGGCACGGCACCCGCGTCACGCTCTATCTGCCGCGCACCGCCGCCGCCGAACGCGAAGCGGAGCCGGTCGCCCCGCCCGCCGTTCGCGCGCACCCGGCCGGCCATGAGACGATTCTGGTCGTGGAGGACAGCGAGTCGGTGCGCAAGGTCGCGGTGAGCATTCTGCGCGGTCTCGGCTATCAGGTGCTGGAAGCGGAAGACGGGCCGAGCGCTTTGACGATCCTGGCGGGCGGCGAGGAGATCGATCTTCTGTTCACCGATCTGATCATGCCGAACGGCATGGATGGCGAGGAATTGCTCAAGCGCGCGCACGTGCTGCGGCCCGGCCTCAAGGCGCTGTTCACATCGGGCTATTCGGAGCACTTTTTGCAAAGCCGCGGCAATGCGGATGCCGGCGTGCCGCTGCTCAACAAGCCGTATCGGGTGCAGAAGCTGTCCGAGGCGGTGCGCAAAGCGCTCGATGGCGCGGCGCCCGGCGCTTGATCTGCCGGGCGCGCAATGCTTGTTTCCTACTGCGCCGAGCCCGACAGCAGAGGCGTGATCCGGCGCGCGGTGACGCGTCGGTTCTGCCGCTCGGCCTCCTGCGTCGGAATCTTGAGATTCTGCTCGCCATATCCTTGCGTCGTCAGATTCTCCGCCGGAACCTGGAATTGCTGCGTCAGGGCAGTCGCGACCGATTCTGCGCGGCGATCCGAGAGCGAGAGGTTGTCGACATCGGACCCGACCGCGTCGGTATGGCCTTCGATCAGGAATACCTCGCCCGGGTTCTGGCTCACCGCGCGCCCGATCGCCTCGGCGATCGGCGCAAGGCGGCTCATCTGGTCCGGTGAAATCTCCCACGAGCCGGTATCGAACGTGATGGTGTCGACATCGACGCGCGGCATGCGGTCGCGCAAGCGCGGGCTGTAACGCACTTCGTCGAGCGTGTAGCGGCGATCGATCCGTTCGACCGGCGGCGCGGTGAGCACCGCATAGATGTCCGCTTCACTCGCGCGTTCGGCCTCGAGGATGTAGCGCTCGCGTGGGATGCGCAGCACCGGCGGCGGAAGATCGACGTAGTAGTTGCCGGCCGCCGGTCCCTCATAGCGATTGTCGATGATGATGACCTCGCGGCCGTCCGGTCCGCGCCGCGAACGGCGGATCAGCCGTCCGTTCTCGTCGACTACGGTGACGACGCTGAAGCCGTCGGGCCGCGTGATCACCGTGACGGTTTCATTGCCGCGCCGTTCGGAGCGGATATCGCGCGACATCGCGCGGAAGCGCTCGTTCTCGTCGTGACGGATGATGGCGCGTCCGGCTTCCTGAATGATGACGCGGCCGGGCTCGCGGATGACCATGCGGTCGCCCTCGCGCGATTCCTTGCGCTCGCCGCGGAGCTGGTCCATCCGGCGCGCGTTGTCGGGCGGTGGCGGCGCGGTCGGCCCTGGCAGCGGCGCGGCCGGTGCTGCGGCCGGCGCGCCGACCCGCGGAGCCTGTCCGGGCGCGGGCTGCTGTTGCGCGGCGGGCGGTTGCGCCGGCTGTTGCTGAGCGGCGGGTGGCGGTGAAGCCGGCGCGCCAACCGGCGGCTGCGGGTGCGCCTGTCCGGCGGGCGGCTGGCCAGGGACCGGCAGTTGCTTGGCGGCAGGCGGCGGCGCACCACCAGGTGGCTGCGCGGTTGTCGGGGCTTGCGGCGCCGGGGTCAACTGCTTTGCGGGCGGCTGAGCTTGCGTCGCCGGCGGTTGCGGCAGCTGCTTTGCGGGCGGCTGGGCCTGCGTCGCCGGAGGCGGTGCCGGTGGAAGTTGCTTGGCTGGCGGCTGTGCCTGTGTCGGCGGAGGCGGTGCTGGTGGAAGTTGCTTGGCTGGCGGCTGTGCCTGTGTCGGCGGCTGCTTGGCCGGCGGCGGGGCTGTCTCTTTAGCGGCAGGCGCCGGCGGGGTGGCCGGCGCTGGCTGAGCCTGTGTTGGATGCGGGGCCTGTGGTGGCGGGCCGGGCTGCTTGGCGCCCGGAGGCGGGCCTTGATTCGCCGCGGGCGGAGGCGCGCCGGGCGCATGCTGCGGGGGCTGTCCGGGAGCGGGACCGCCCGGACGCTGCTGCGGCGCGCCAGGGGGGCGCGCGCCGGGCTCTTTCTTCTGGCGCGGATCGGGTTCAGCCGGCGCGCCGGCTGGAGCCGGCGGCGCCTGCGCGATGATGATCGGCTGATCCGCCGCGCCTGGCTGCGCGGCGATCACCAGCGGTGCGCTGGACAGGAAGATTGTCGAAACGGTGCCGAGCAGAATTGTCTTGGTCGCCCACATGGTCGCTGCGTCTCCTCAAAAGGTGCCGGCCGCTTCAACGACCGGCTCTCACAGGCACATTCAAATGCACACGACTGCACCCCAGTGGCCCCGATGAGGCCCGCCTGGGGCGAAATCGTGTGCCGCTGGAACCGGATTTCCCGGCTCATATCATCGGCAGATCCTTCTCCGGCAAACCTTGGTTCGGCAAGCCTTGGTTCGGCAAATCTTGGCTCCGCGCCGACGGCGTGTCGTCGGGCTCGCCGCCGGGTTGCTCACATCGTGACCTTGCGGTTCTCGCCATAGTTCGGACGCGAATGCGTGGCGGCGGCCGCGATCATCTTGATGGTGCTGATGATCTTTCCCGGTCCGTCCCAGAATTCGGCGTCGTCCGGCCTCACGGTGAGCAGGCGGATGTTCGGATCATCGGGCGAGCCCCACCAAGCCTGCACGGCCGGCGACCACAATTCCTTGATCTTTGCCTTGTCCTGCGACACCGAGGCGTGTCCGGTAACCGAGACGAATTTCTGACCGTCCGCAAAGGCAAGGCCGACATTCGGATTGCGCTCGATCTCGGTATCCTTCGGCTGGTGCGCATCGCCGAGAAAATAAACCGCATCCTCGTCGCGGCGTACGAAGGCCTGCATCGGACGCGAGCGAATGTGGTCGCCATCGTGCGTTGTGAGCATGCAGGTCGAAATCTTGTCCATCAGTTCCCATACGCGATCGGTGTCGCTGCCGCCTGCCATCATCACTCTCCTCGAATTCACGGGCTACGCGCGACAACGGCCCGCGGCGGACGAAGTTCCAACCGCAATTGTCGTCGATCAATATTCTGCGCGAGCGCCTATGTTCCCATATTGGCGGTAACCAACGGAGGCCCTCATGTTCTGGTCAATCAATATCGGCTCGATTGCCGGCACGGCCATCCGCGTCCACGTAACCTTTGTGCTGTTCCTGGCTTGGATCGCGATTTCGAGCTGGGTCGCGGGCGGCCCCGCGGCGGCCTGGTCCTCGCTCGCCTTCATGATCCTGCTGTTCGCCTGCGTGGTGGCGCACGAGTTCGGCCACATTTTCGTCGCGCGTCGTTTCGGCGTCACGACGCCGACCGTGACCTTGCTGCCGATCGGCGGCGTCGCCCAGCTTGAACGCATTCCGGAAAAACCGAGCGAGGAATTTCTGGTCGCGATTGCGGGCCCGCTGGTCAATGTGGCGATCGCCGTCGTGCTGATCGTGCTGTTCGGCGCCTCGCTCGACGCAAGCAGTCTTGCGGGCGTCGACAAGTCCAGCGTGAGCATGCTCGACCGGCTCGCGGCCGTGAATCTCTTCCTCGTCGTATTCAATCTCATCCCGGCATTCCCGATGGACGGCGGGCGCGTGCTGCGCGCCATCCTGGCGAGCCGGCTCGGCTATGTGCGCGCCACCGAGATCGCGGCTTCGATCGGGCAGGTGGTGGCGTTCGGTCTCGGCTTCCTCGGCCTGTTCGGCAATCCGTTGCTGATCTTCATCGCGATCTTCGTCTATCTCGCTGCCTCCTCCGAGGCGCAACTCGTCGCCATGCGGGCGATGTCGCGCGACGTGCCGGTTGCCGCCGCCATGATGACGCAGATCGCGCGCCTTGCGCCGGACGCGCATATCGACGAGGCGGTCGATACGCTTCTTCGCACCAGCCAGAGCGAGTTTCCGGTGGTCGACGCCGCCGGCATGCTGGTCGGCGTGCTCAGCCGCGCCGACCTGATCCGCGCGCTCAAGATGCTCGGGCCGGATGCCAGGATCGCCGATGCGATGACCAAGGATATTCCGACCATCGGCCATCGCGCCTGCCTCGAGGAGGCGATTCGCCTGCTGCAGGAGAAGCAGGCTCCCGCGGTCGGCGTCGTCGATGCGGACAGCAAGCTGGTCGGCTTGATCACCTCGGAGACGATCGGCGAGATGCTGATGGTGCGCGAAGCCCTGCCTGCCGGCGCGCGCGTCGGCCCCTGGAGCCGGCCAGCGGGGGCTTGAGTGGCGGGCAGGGGCTTATCCACTGTCACCGGCTTGTCGCAAAACGGTCGGCGGGCTGTCAGAGCCCGGGAGGATCGTCCGCGCAATTTCCAAACTGGGAGTTCCCGATGATGACGATCGCGCCGCTGACCCGACGCCGCCTGCTGGCAACCGCGGCCGCTACGTCCACGCTGACGCTCGCGGGCGGCATCGCCCGGCCGTACCTCAGCCGCGCCGCCGACCGCCCCGGCATCACGCATGGCCTGCAGTCGGGCGACACGTCGGTCAATTCCGGTGTCGTGTGGGCGCGCACCGATCGCCCTGCGCGGCTGACCTTCGATCTTGCGACCACCGACAGCTTCAAGACAATCGCGCGCTCGGTCACGCTCGACGCGCTGCCTGAAAGCGATTTTGCCGTAAAGGCGCTGATCGACGGCCTGCCCTCGGGCCAGGACATTTTTTATCGCGTGCGCAGCGTGGACCTCTCGAATACCTCGGTCGCGGGCGAGCCCGTCATGGGACGCTTTCGCACCGCGCCGACCGATCGCCGCAATATCTCGTTCGTGTGGTCCGGCGACACGGCGGGCCAGGGCTGGGGCATCGACGAGTCGCGCGGCGGCATGAAGATCTACGAGACGATGCGCAAGCTGCGGCCGGATTTCTTCATCCATTCGGGCGACACCATCTATGCGGACGGCGCGATCCAGGCTGAGCAGAAGCTGCCCGACGGAACGATGTGGAAGAACCTCGTCCTTGAAGAGAAGACCAAGGTTGCCGAGACGCTGGCCGAGTACCGGGCGAGCTACAAATACAATCTGCTCGACAAGAACCTGCGCGCGTTCAACGCCGAAGTTCCGATGCTGGCGCAATGGGACGACCATGAGGTGCTGAACAATTGGTCCTCCTCGAAGAACCTGATGGAGGACAAGCGCTACAAGGAAAAATCGATTGCGCTGCTGTCGGCGCGCGCGGCGCGCGCATTCCACGAATACATGCCGATCTGCCCGACGCCGCAGGAGGCGGCCCGCGTCTACCGCAAGGTCGGGTATGGCCCGCTGCTTGATATCTTCTTCCTCGACGAGCGCACCTATCGCGGGCCGAACGGCGACAACCGCCAGAAGGAAATGAGCCCGGAGACGGCGTTCATGGGCCGCGTGCAGCTCGACTGGCTCAAGCGCGAGCTGATGGCCTCGCGTGCGACCTGGAAGGTGATCGCCGCCGACATGCCGCTCTCGCTGCTGGTCTACGACGATGCCGCCAAGAGCCAGGGTTCGGAGGCGGTGGCGCAGGGCGACGGCCCGCCGCTCGGGCGCGAGCTGGAGTTCGCCGAGCTTCTGTCGTTCATCAAGCGCGCCAATATCCGCAACACCGTCTGGCTCACCGCCGACGTGCACTATACGGCCGCGCACTACTACGATCCGAACAAGGCGCAGTTTCAGGATTTCGAGCCATTCTGGGAGTTCGTGTCGGGGCCGCTGCATGCCGGCACGTTCGGGCCGGGTGAGCTCGACAACACGTTCGGACCGCAGCTCCGTTACGCCAAAGCGCCGAGCAAGGAGCAGGGCCAGAACCTCGCGCCGAGCTTCGACATGCAGTTCTTCGGGCATGTGGCGATCGACGGCGCCAGTGAAGTGATGACCGTGACGCTCAAGG
>JBBWZU010000191.1:0-3077 GCA_039649225.1 Hyphomicrobiales bacterium
TCTCAGTTTGAGGCGTGCGTACCAAGTCGTTGTTTTGCAAAGAAAAAAAATGGCTGGGGAACTAGGATTCGAACCTAGATTGACGGAGTCAGAGTCCGCAGTTCTACCATTGAACTATTCCCCACCGGAGGCGGCGCGCCGCAATCGCAATGGCACGCGTTGGTAACGCCGATTAGCGCAGGCGCGCGCGCCGCGCAACTCCTGCGGACAGGTTTGGCGGCGCCATTGTGCTGACTGTGATCTTGCCGATCAACTCCAGCGGGCGAAATGGCCGGGATTTTGTGCCGACTGACGGTCACCCGGGGGGCTCGCTTGGCGTGTGCGATGCTCCGATCCGCGATCGATCAGCCCTGCGACAGAAGGCCCTGCGAGGAGCGAGGACTGGCCGGCAGGGGGAGGGCGCCGCCACGTCTGCTGGCGGCACGCCTCACCGATACCGATCGAACGAGCCGCTTCAGGCGGCCTGCGCGTCGGCCAGTTCTTCAGCCATTTCCACCAGCAGCTGGCGCGCCTTGCGGCTCTTGATCTTGTGGAAGGCTTTCACGATTCGCACCGAGCCGGAGGTTTGCAGGAAGCCGAACACGCTTTCCGCCCCGCCGTTGAGCTCCTTGGTCGGTGCCGCGCTTCCCGGGCCGCCGAAGAAGAACGAGATCGGCACTTCGAGCGCCTCGGAAATGCGCTGCAGGCGGCCTGCGCCGATCCTGTTCACGCCCTTTTCGTATTTTTGCACCTGCTGGAACGTGACCCCGATCCGGTCCGCAAGTTCAGTCTGCGAGAGACGGCATTCGAGCCGCCGTGAGCGCACGCGCCGGCCCACTTCGGCATCACGTCCGTCCGCTCGTCTCGCCCGGACGTGTTTGTCGACGACTTTGGCTTGTTTCATGATATGTATCTTTGCGGTTTGTTGCACTTCAGAGCGGCCATCACCCGAGTACCCCACCTCACTCTTGCTACTTCCGCGCTACCTAGAAACAACCATAAGCCCCCGTCAAGGAGTGAGTGAATTCGACATTCACGGATACTGTTGCCCACACCCGCGTAACTCTTCCCCTACGTAATATTACTTGAGCGCGTATTAAAATCACTTTGCCGAATAGGCTGGGCCGTGATTCGTTGCCGGCGCGTATTGTACTCATGGTTGTACCGCGGCGGCAACGCTCGAGAGTTGCAACAGGTTTCAGGGCTGCTACAGTTTTTCTCGATCTTTGGAACAACCACAGCCGCGACAGCCGAGCATCCGGGACGCTCTGGCGCGGCGGGACGGTATGAATGGACGACGAGGCCCGGACTCCGTCCGGCCTTGACCCCACGCATCGACGGGAGCCGAGAACTCGGCCTCCGTGGGGTCGGCGCTGGCCACCCCGCCATCCGCGCTCCGAGGGCGGGCCCGGCCATGGAACGGCCCGGCCGGCCTATGCGGCGCTCGATCTTGGCACCAATAATTGCCGGTTGCTGGTCGCCCGGCCCGCGCGCGAGGGATTTCGGGTGATCGATGCGTTCTCGCGCATCATCCGGCTGGGCGAGGGCATGGGGGCGTCGGGCCGGCTCGGCGAGCCCGCGATCGAACGCGCGATCGAGGCGCTGTCGATCTGCCGCGACAAGATGCTCAATCGCGGCGCCGCCCGCGCGCGCCTGATCGCCACCGAAGCCTGCCGCGCGGCCGCCAATGGACGGGATTTCTGCGCCCGGGTGCTCGAGGAGGTCGGGCTCGATCTGGAAATCGTCGACCGCGAGACCGAGGCCGCATTGGCGGCCATCGGTTGCACGCCGCTGATGGACCCGGTCGCCGAGGGCGTCATCTTGTTCGATATAGGCGGCGGCTCCTCTGAAATCGTGCGGCTGGGGCGCAGCACGCCGGCCTCCGGCGGCCCGCCGAGCCCGCAGATCCGCGGCTGGGCCTCGCTGCCGCTCGGCGTCGTCTCGCTCGCCGAGCGCTATGGCGGCGTGCGGGTCGATCGCGCCGTCTATGAGGCGATGACCGCCGAGGTCGAGGTTTACGTGCGCCGCTTCGCCGCCGAACATTGCGCCGGCATCGATCTTGGCCTGATGCACCTGCTCGGAACCTCCGGCACGGTGACCACCATCGCGGGCATCCATCTGCGGCTCAAGCGCTACGATCGCCGCCAGGTCGACGGCTGCTGGATGATCGACAACCAGGTGACGGCGGTGCTCGATGAGCTGCGCCAGATGAGCTACGACGAGCGGGTGGCGAGCCCCTGCATCGGCACCGAGCGCGCCGATCTGGTGCTGGCCGGTTGCGCGATTTTGGAAGCGATCCGGCGCGTGTTTCCGTGCACGCGTCTTCGTGTGGCGGATCGCGGGCTGCGCGAGGGCATGCTGGTGGAGATGATGCGCGCCGATAATGTGTGGGACGGCGCGTACGGGCAGGCGTCGTGACCGCCTCGCGCGATGAACGCCCGCTCGCGGTGCGGCTGAAAAGCCGCAAGAAGCGCACCGTCTCGCAGAAGCGCTGGCTCGAGCGCCAGTTGAATGACCCGTACGTGGCGCGCGCCCGGCGCGAGGGCATGCGCTCGCGCGCCGCCTACAAGCTGATCGAGATCGACGACAAATATCATCTGCTCAAAGCAGGCGGACGCGTGGTCGATCTCGGCGCAGCGCCCGGCGGCTGGAGCGAGATGGCGGCCAAACGCGTCGGCGTGGAGGCCGGCAAGGGCAAGGTCGTGGCGATCGACCTGCTTGAGATGGCGCCGATTGCCGGCGTCGACTTCCTGCAGCTCGATTTCCTCGATCCGAGCGCGCCGGAGCGGCTGCACGCGATGCTGGGCGGGGGCGCGGACGTCGTGCTCTCCGACATGGCGGCGAATGCCACCGGCCATAAGAAGACCGATCAGCTCAAGATCATGGCCCTGGTGGAGGCCGGCATCGAGTTCGCCCGCGAGGTGCTGCGTCCGGGCGGCAGCTTCCTCACCAAGGTGCTGCAAGGCGGCACCGATCCGCCGCTGCTGGCCGCGCTCAAGCGCGACTTTGCCACCGTCAAGCACGTCAAGCCGCAGGCAAGCCGCGCGGATTCGGCCGAGCTGTATCTGCTGGCAACGGGATTTCGCGGCGGAAAGTAG
>JBBWZU010000201.1:0-7502 GCA_039649225.1 Hyphomicrobiales bacterium
AGCAGCGCGCGACCGGCCGTATCGGCCCCATCGCCGAATAGGCCGCGATCACCTCGTCCAGCTCCGCCCGCCGCCGCGCGCGGGTTTGCGGCGCCTGCATGTGGGTCGCGATCAACTGCGCGAGAAATGGCGCGGCCGGGTAGCGCGTCGTCGTGGACAAACGGTCGGTCGGCGCCGCGGCCTCGACGGCGATCAGCGCGCGGCCTTGCGTTTCGGCAACATCCGGCTCCCGCCGATCGCCCCGGGTGCGACGTGTCGCCGTCGCGCCGCGCATTGCCGATGAACCGATGCCAACGATCCGCATGGCCGCCTCCTGTCTCGAAACGGAACAAATGGCCCGCTTCCAGACCTGACGTCGCAACGGTCGTGCCGTATGCTTCCTTGCGCAACTTGAGCCTGATTCCGCCGCGAATTGCCGAATCCTTAAGATATTCCGGACAGATTAGGCCGATATCCACCGCTCGAACAGCGGCGGCGCTTCCCAGAATAGGAATTCCCCGTGACGCGCGACGACCGCAGCTCTCGTCCCGGTACGGCAGCGCCGGCCGACGCGAGCGGTATTCTGACCTCGATCGGGCTGGTGCCTTACGATTGGCGGATCGAAACCGACACGCTGACCTGGGGGGCGAATGCCGCCGAGGTGCTGCACATCGCCGACATCGAGCAAATTGCGAGCGGCCGTGGCTATGCGACTTTTCTGGATCCGAAGAATGCCGCGACGCGCTATGACGCCGTGATGCAATCGGCCGGCCGCGACGCCGGCAATGGCTTCCCGTACCAGGCCGAATATTGCCTTCAGGCCGGCCGCGACGGCGCGACACGGCTGTGGGTCGAGGACAGCGGCCGTTGGTTCGCCGGTCCCGGCGGCCGCCCCGCGCACGCGCACGGCGTGGTGCGCGTCGTCAACGAGCGGCACGATCACGAGCAGCGCCTCGCCTATCTGTCGCATTTCGATCGCCTCACCGGCGAGATGAACCGCCACGCGCTGACCGAATCTCTCGCGACGGCGCTCGATGAGGCGGTGAAGTTTCGCGGCTCCTGCGGCTTCATGCTGATCGCGGTCGACAATCTCGCGCGCATCAATGAATCCTACGGATTTGGCGTTGCCGATGAGGTGATCGCCGCGGTCGGGCGGCGCATCCGCAGCCGCATGCGCGGCGGCGATACGCTCGGCCGTTTCGCCGGCAACAAGTTCGGGGTGGTGCTCAAGACCTGCTCGCCCGAGGACCTGAGGATGGCGGCGGACCGCTTCCTGACGGCGGTGCGCGAAGACGTGGTGCAGACCGCGCATGGTCCCGTCGCCGCCACGGTGACCATTGGCGGCGTCGCGGCGCCGCGCCATGCCCGCACGGTCGACGAGATGATCGCGCATGCGCAGGAATCGCTTGATTCCGCCAAGTCGAGACGGCGCGGCTCGTTCATCGCCTACAAGCCGAACATCGAGCGCGAGGCGGTGCGCAAGGAGAACGTGGCGGCGACCGACAAGATCGTTACCGCGCTCAACGAGCGGCGCATTCTGCTTGCCTACGAACCGGTGGTCGCGACCACGACGCGCGTGCCCGCCTTCTACGAATGCCTGATGCGGATCCGCCGCGCCGATGGAACGATCGTGCCGGCAACCGCCGTGATCCCGGTCGCCGAACAGCTCGGGCTCGTTCGCCTGATCGATCATCGGGTGATCGAGCTGGTGATTGCCGAACTGGTGGCCGCGCCTGCCTTGAACGCGAGCCTGAACGTGTCGCCGGACTCGCTCACCGACCCGGACTGGTGGTCGTTGCTCGGCGCCCAGTTGCGCGCCCATCCCGGCGTCGCGCAGCGTCTGATCCTGGAGATCACCGAGACGGCCGCGATCCAGAACATCGACGAGACCGCCGGCTTCGTCACCCGCGCCAAGGATTTCGGCTGTCGCATCGCGATCGATGATTTCGGCGCCGGCTATACGTCGTTCCGCAATCTGCGCCGGCTTGGCGTCGATATCATCAAGATCGACGGCGCATTCGTGCAGAACCTGCCGCGCTCGGAGGACGACCGCGTGTTCGTGCGCACGCTGATCGAGCTTGGCCGCTCGCTCGGTCTATCGACCGTCGCCGAATGGGTGCAGGACGAGGAAGCCGCCGCTGTGCTGGCCGAGTGGGGCTGCGACTATCTGCAGGGCGACCTGATCGCCCGCGCGCAGATCAAGCGGCCGTGGGTCACGAACACGGGTCCCGCGCCGGACGTGGCGGCGCGCTGAAACCGGCGTTGACTATTGCTTATCGCCGCCGAGGCGGTCGACTTTCTTCTGCATCTCGGTCAACTGGCGCTTGAGCTCGTCGAGATCGTTCGGCGATGACGCCGCGGCGGCGGCAGCAGGTTTTTCGCCCTCGTCGGCCGTTCCATCCTCGCGCCGCGTGAACGGCGTGAACATCGAGAAGGCGTTGCGGAACATCTCCAGGTTCCGCCGCACCGTGTCCTCGACGATCGGTCCGAACGGCGTCGGTCCGAGGGCCTGGGTGACCTGCTGACGGAATTTCTCCTGCTCGCGGGTGAACGATTCCAGCGAGACTTCCAGATAGGACGGCACCAGCTTCTGCATCGAGTCGCCATAGAAGCGGATGAGCTGGCGCAGGAAGTTGATCGGCAGCAGGTTCTGCGCGCCTTCCTTGTTCTCCTGCTCGACGATGATCTGGGTCAGCACCGAGCGCGTGATGTCTTCGCTGGTCTTGGCGTCGAACACCGCGAAGTCCTCGCCGTTCTTCACCATGGTGGCGAGGTCTTCGAGTGTCACATAAGTGCTGGTGCCGGTGTTGTAGAGACGCCGGTTAGCGTACTTCTTGATCGTAACCGGTCCTTCGGACTTGGCGGCCATGGGTGCTCAATGCTCGGTTCGACGGGGGGAGAGAGAAGGCGGGGGAAGAATTTGATCCGTGATGTCGGCGCCGGTTGCGGCGTCACGCACGACCACGGCGATGCCATCGCGCATTCGCGCCTGCAGTTCGGACAATGTCACGTAACGGGCGATGCCGGGCTGATAAAGCCGCCGGTTGCCGTAGAGCTTGACCGTGATCGGTTCGCCGGGGTTGACCATAGGCCGTCCTTGGGGGACCGTTTCTTGTGCGCGGTAAGTGGCGCCAGCATAAGCGGATTTGAGGGAGCTGGGCTACCGTTTTGTGCAGGGCGGCATACTTATGTCGCAGACGCGGTAAACGGTTGACCGAGATCAAGGCGTCCGGCGGCAGCCGGAACCGACTATCGGCGCGATTGACAGCCCTCGGTCGGGCTATCAAGGATGGCTCTAACACCCGCACGGACCGCAGCGCCAAACCGCAGGGATCACAGGAGATTTCACATGAAAGACGACATCGTTATCGTAGGCGCGGCGCGCACGGCGGTCGGGGCATTCAACGGCGCTTTCGGCAGCCTGCCGGCCCATGAGCTGGGCAAGGCCGCCATCGTGGAGGCGCTCAAGCGCGCCGGCGTGGAGAGCCCGCGGGTTACCGAAGTCATCATGGGGCAGATCCTCACGGCCGCGCAGGGCCAGAACCCGGCCCGCCAGGCTTCGATCGCGGCCGGCATCCCGGTCGAGACCCCGTCATGGGGCGTCAACATGCTCTGTGGCTCGGGCCTGCGCGCGGTCGCGCTCGGCTATCAGGCGATCATGAACGGCGACAGCGACATCGTGGTCGCGGGCGGCCAGGAATCCATGAGCATGGCGCCGCACGCCCAGCATCTGCGCAACGGCGTGAAGATGGGCGACTACGCGATGGTCGACACCATGATCAAGGACGGGCTGTGGGATGCCTTCAACGGTTATCACATGGGCAACACCGCCGAGAACGTCGCCAAGCAGTACCAGATCACGCGCGGCCAGCAGGACGAGTTCGCGACCGCCTCGCAAAATAAAGCCGAGGCGGCGCAAAAGGCCGGCAAGTTCAAGGACGAGATCGTCCCGGTGACGATCAAGGGCCGCAAGGGCGACGTCGTGGTCGATACCGACGAATATCCGAAGGCCGGCGTGACGGTCGATGGAATTTCCAAGCTGCGTCCGGCGTTCGAGAAGGAAGGCACCGTGACCGCCGCCAATGCGTCGGGCATCAATGACGGCGCCGCCGCCGTGGTGCTGATGAGCGCCAGCCAGGCCGCCAAGGAAGGCAGGAAGCCGCTCGCCCGCATCGTGTCCTGGGCGCAGGCCGGCGTTGATCCGAAGATCATGGGCACCGGGCCGATCCCAGCCTCGCGCGCCGCGCTCAAGAAGGCCGGCTGGTCCACCAATGATCTCGATTTGATCGAGGCGAACGAGGCCTTTGCGGCGCAGGCCTGCGCGGTGAACAAGGATCTCGGCTGGGACACCTCCAAGGTCAACGTCAATGGCGGCGCGATCGCCATCGGTCACCCGATCGGCGCGTCCGGCGCGCGCGTGCTGGTGACGCTGCTGCACGAAATGGCCAAGCGCGACGCCAAGAAGGGCCTCGCCACGCTGTGCATCGGCGGCGGCATGGGCATCGCCATGTGCGTTGAGCGGTAGCGAAAACGCACCAACCAAGCCGGGGCGTTGAGCGGTAGCGAAAACGCACCAAGTCAGATGGGGCGTTGTGCGGTGGCGAAAAGACGGAGCGTGGAACGATAGTTCCTCTCAACCGATTATAATTTGATCTGCGTCATGGCCGGGCTTGTCCCGGCCATCCACGTCTTTAAGCTGCGTTGAACAAGAAGTGGGTGCGGTCGCCCACTGTTCGGAGCGACAGCGCCTTATTGGGAGGACCTGGGAATGGCACGCGTAGCAGTGGTGACGGGTGGAACGCGCGGAATTGGCGCTTCGGTGTCGAAGGCGCTGAAGGCCGCAGGCTATAACGTCGCGGCGAATTACGGCGGCAATGACGAGGCGGCGGCGAAGTTCAAGGCGGAAACCGGCATCCCGGTCTACAAGTGGGATGTGTCCTCGTTCGACGCCTGCACGGCGGGCCTCAAACAGGTCGAGGCCGACCTCGGCCCGGTGGAAATTCTGGTCAACAATGCCGGCATCACCCGCGACGCGCCGTTCCACCGCATGACGGTCGAGCAGTGGAGCGCGGTGGTCAACACCAACCTCAATTCGCTGTTCAACATGTGCCGCCCGGTGATCGAGGGCATGCGCGCGCGCAAGTTCGGCCGCATCATCAACATCTCGTCGATCAATGGCCAGAAAGGTCAGTTCGGCCAGGTGAACTATTCCGCCGCCAAGGCCGGCGACATCGGTTTCACCAAGGCGCTGGCGCTCGAAGGCGCACGGGCCGGCATCACCGTCAATGCCATCTGCCCGGGCTACATCAATACCGAAATGGTGCAGGCGGTGCCGAAGGACGTGCTGGAGAAGAGCATCCTGCCGCTGATCCCGGTCGGTCGCCTCGGCGAGCCGGAGGAGATCGCGCGCTGCGTGGTGTTCCTCGCATCCGACGATTCGGGCTTCATCACCGGCTCGACGCTCACCGCAAACGGCGCGCAATACGTGATCTGACGCCGCTCTGGGCGTCGTCGATGCCATCATGATGCTGCCCGCGTTACGACGCCTGCGTCCGCGGACGACCGAGGGGCCGGACAGCCGCATTGCATCGCGCGTGCGGGTCCGATAAGCGCATCTCGTGTCTCTCCGCATCATGTCATCATCCACCGCCACCCTCATCGGCTTTACGGCGATCCTGATCTGGTCGCTGCTGGCGCTGCTGACGGCGGCATCGGGCCGCGTGCCGCCATTTCAGTTGGCCGCCATGACGTTCTTGATCGGCGGTCTCATCGGCGTTTCGAGCTGGATTGTCCGCAGAGACGCGGTGGCGGCCTTGCGGCAGAGGCCGGAAGTCTGGGCGCTCGGGATATTCGGCCTGTTCGGCTATCACGCACTCTATTTCATGGCGCTCCGGCTGGCGCCGCCCGCCGAGTCGGGGCTGATCAATTATCTCTGGCCGCTGCTGATCGTGCTGTTCTCGTCGTTTCTCCCGGGCGAGCGATTACGTGTACATCATATCGTCGGCGCCGGGCTCGGATTTGTCGGAACGATTGTGCTGATCGCGGGCCGTGCACAGCTTGGCCTCGTCGTGGATTTCATGCCGGGCTATGCGGCCGCCTTCGTGGCGGCGTTTGTATGGGCGATCTATTCGGTTCTGTCCCGCCGCTTTGCGTCGGTGCCGACCGATGCGGTCGCAGGATTCTGCATCATCACCGCCATTCTGGCCGCGCTCTGCCATGTTGTTTTCGAGACCACGATCTGGCCGTCCAATGTTGGCGAGTGGCTGGCGGTGCTCGGTCTCGGCCTTGGGCCGGTCGGCGCGGCTTTCTATGTTTGGGACGTCGGAATGAAACGCGGCGATATTCGCGTGCTTGGCGCCGCCTCGTATGCGGCGCCGGTCCTCTCGACATGCTTTCTCGTTCTGGCTGGATATGCCGAGCCGACGGTTTCACTGGTCGTGGCGGCGATCCTGATCGCGGGCGGCGGATTGATCGCCGCAAAAGACCTGATCAGACGAAAAGCCTAAGCGCGCGGCGACCAGTCCTCCGGCGCCATCTCGAATTTCGCAAATTCAAACCCCGGCGCGACCGTGCAGCCGACCAGCGTCCATTCGCCGATGCTTTCCGCCGCTTGCCAGTGGCCGGCTGCAACCACGCCCTGCGGCCGCTCGCCCATCGCGATGTCGGGGCCAAGCTTCATGCGCCGGATCGGGCCGCGCTCATCGGCCGCCATCTCCAGCACCAGCGGCGCGCCCGCGTAATAGTGCCAGACCTCGACGGCATCGACGCGATGCCAGTGCGAACGTTCGCCGCGCGCGAGCAGGAAATAGATCGCCGTCGATGCGGCGCGGCCATCGATCGCGTCGCCATCGCGAAACGTTTCGCGAAAATGTCCGCCTTCGGGATGCGGTTTGAGATCGAGCAGGTGGATGATGTCGGTGGCGGAAAGGGCGCGCATCGTTGCGCTATGCTTTCAGGATGGCGCGCTTAAAACTTGTCCTTGCGCGCCCGGATGGTGGCGAACACGCTTTCCGGATTGGCGCCTTCCATGTTGATCGCGCCGGCGACCGAATGCAGGTCCGCGCGCAGGAACGGATTGTAGGATTTTTCCTGCTGGATCGTGGTCGGGATCGTCGGCCGCTTCTTCTCGATCAGCCTGACGACTTCCTCGGCGCGTGCGCGCAGTGCCGAGTTCTTCGGCTCGACGGTGAGCGCGAAATGCACGTTGGCGGCGGTGTATTCGTGTCCGCAGTAGAGCTGCGTGTCGGCCGGCAGGTTGCGGATCTTCACCAGCGACTGCCACATCATCTCGGGCGTGCCCTCGAGGATGCGCCCGCACCCGACCGAGAACAGCGTGTCGCCGACGAACGCCAGCTTGTCTTGCTTGAACCAGTAGCTGATATGGCCCGCGGTGTGACCCGGCGTCTCCAGGATGCGTCCGACCATCGAGCCGACCTGCACGACGTCGCCCTCGCGCACCGTGACGTCGATATGCTGGATCTTGGTGGCTTCCTTGCGCGGCGCAACGACGCGGCAGAGGTGCT
>JBBWZU010000221.1:0-7661 GCA_039649225.1 Hyphomicrobiales bacterium
TGCTCGCCGGTTTCGCGCGAGCGCGAGACTTCCGGCTCGTAGATCAGATTGAGCGCCCCAAACAGCTTCGCCGGCACGATCTCCTTGTCCATCGATAGCGTGAATTCGGCGCTGTATTGATCGGCGCGCTCGCCGCTTTTCTCATCGATCCGGGTCCAGCGCGGCGCGGCAAACAATGTCAGCCCGAACGGCGATGTCGCACGGTCGACAAACTGATACTTCGCCTCGAACCACAGCCCCTGAAACGTGACCTGCTGGCGATCCGCAAGGTCCGGAACGCCCGAGATGCCGTGATACGACAGCAGCATGCCGGGCGAGACCAGCATGTGCTCGAACGGCACGTATTTCAGATCGAACAGCGTCGAGACCGCGGCATAAGAGCCCGCGCGCTTGCCGAAGCGCAGCGCGCTTTCCTTCTCCAGCTCAAGATCGCCGCGCTCGCCGATGTCGCCGCCTTCGACGAAGCCGAAGATATGCTCAGTGTCGATCTCGCTCGCCCGGTCGCGCGCCTTGGCGTCATCGTCGGCATCGCGCGCCGACGCGCTCCCTGCCAGGAGGCAGAGCGCGATCAGCACGCCGACGCCACGTTTACCCATCGGCCAACGTTACCACAGGTTTTGCCGGCGACATTCAAAGACGCCGGGTGCGACGCGCCTCATCACGCGTTCCATCAATTGTGACATGCGATTCCTCCCCAGCTTTTATCCTCGATTTGTTGTCCGGCCATGTTCCTGTCAGTCTAACATGCGCTCGTGCGTGACGCGCCGCCCTCTCGGCTTTTCCGGTGAATGATGCCTTTGTTCGATCCCGATGATGCTCGCACGCTGCGGCCATGGCTGCTCGAACACCTGTGCCCGTTCTGGCGCGAGCGGGTCACCGATCCGGCCGGCGGCTTCTTCGAAACGCTCGACACGAACGGGCGGCCGGTCCACGACCAGCGGCGCACGACGCTGGTACAGGCGCGCCTGACCTACGTGTTCAGCCACGCCTACATGCTGGGCGGCGATCCGGCCTTCCGCGCGGCCGCGCAGCATGGCGTCGCCTTCCTGATGCGTGCGGCGCGCGCGCCGGACGGCGGCTGGTTCCACGCCGTCTCGGTCGACGGCAACACGCTGGACAATGCGCGCGACAGCTACGACCACGCATTCGTGCTGTTCGCGCTCGCCTGGTATTTTCGCGCCACCAATGACCCGACCGCGATCCAACTCGCCGACGCCACCTGGCAGTTCATGCAGGAGCGCCTTGCCGACCCGAAACACGGCGGTTTCCTGGAAGAATACGCGCCGGCCAAGCCGGGCATGAAACTGCCACGGCGGCAGAACCCGCACATGCATCTGCTCGAGGCGATGCTCGCCTTGCACGCCGCCACGGGTGAAAAGAACTGGCTGCGCCGCGCGACCGCGCTGGTCGATCTGTTCCGGCGGCGTTTCGTCGATCCGCAAACCGGCGCGCTGATTGAATTCTTCGCCGAGGACTGGACGGTGGCGCCGACCGCCGACGGCGCGCTGCGCGAGCCCGGCCATCAGTTCGAATGGGTCTGGCTGCTGCACGAATATTCCCGCGTTGCGCGCGATCCCGGAATCATTCCGTACACGGAGCGGCTGTTCCGTTTCGGCGCCTCGTTCGGCGTCGAGCATGGCGAAAGCGTACCCGGCGCTGTGTTCGACGGCATCGCGGCGGACGGCGCGCTGATCGCCGATACCAAGCTGCTGTGGCCGCAGACCGAATACATCAAGGCCTATGTGGCGCGCCTGGAATGGCTCAACGACGAGATGGCGCGCGGCGCAATCGCGATCCAGCTCGGCCTGATCGCGCGCTATTTCATGCGGCCCGACGGCGCCACCTGGCACAATCAGCTTGCGCGCGACGGCACGCCGCTGACCAGCACGACGCCGGCGCGCGTGCTGTATCATTTGTTTCTCGCGGCCGCCGAGGTGGACCGGCTGCTGGTGAAGGCGCAGC
Organism: Hyphomicrobiales bacterium; assembly: GCA_039649225.1. GTDB lineage: Bacteria > Pseudomonadota > Alphaproteobacteria > Rhizobiales > Xanthobacteraceae > PALSA-894. The sequence continues at coordinate 1,963 of JBBWZU010000221.1, forward strand.
CGGCCGCTTGAATCCGGGACTAAAGCCCGGCCAGCGCCTTCTGATAATAGCTCAGATCGATGTACTTCTCTGGGCTCGGCGCCTCGCCGCCGCTTTCGTGCGTGGCGCGCAACTTGAGTACGTTGCGAAAGCCTTCCATGTCGAGCTTGCTGTCCTTGGCGAACCCCTCGGCCGGATCGGTTGCGACTTCATAGGCCTGCGTCGCGACGTCTTCGGCCAGTTGCAGCCGCTGCATCAAAAAGCGAACCGCCTGCTCCTTGTTGGCCGGATCGAGCGACCAGCGCACGCCTTCCACATAGGCCTTGAGGTAGTTGACCAGGATCTCCTCGTTCTGCTTGGCCCAGTCACGCATCACGAAGCCGCCGGTCGCCTGATACGGTCCGATGGCTTTGACGGCCGAGCCCAAGGATTTGAGCCCGGCGCGCCTCGCCCGGATCGAGAACGGCAGATTCAGCATCGAGGCGGAGTTGCCTTTGTCCTCCATCGCCTCCAGGCGCCGGAACGTCGCGCCCACCACCTTGATGGCGTAGTCGCCCTTCTTCAGGCCGTTCTGCGCCAGCATGTCGTAGAGCTGGAACGCATAAGCGGTGTTGACCGCGTCCACGATCACGGTCTTGCCGCGCAGATCCGCGTAGGAGGCGATCTCGGGCTGCACGAACAGCTCGTTGAAACCGTTGTCGCCGCCATTGATGACCGCAATGTCCTTCTTGGCAACGTCCGCCATCGCGACCGCATTGTCGACCGCACCGTGCACGATCTGGTAGCGGCCCTCGGCAAGCCCGTTGCGCAGCTCGTCGGACGTCGGCGCGATCTTGATCTCGACCTCGAGCCCGCGCCTGGCGAAAAAGCCTTTCGTTTGCGCGGCAAACAGCGGCAGGTTCTGCACGCCCTGAAACACCATGATGGTGAGCTGGGTCTGGGCCTTGGCCGGACCGAGCATGGCCGCCAGTGCCATGCCGAGCATCAACGCCTTGAACGCTGCGCGCATCGTGCCTCCCTGATTTTTCTTTGCGTCTCCCCGCAGCCTACACGTTCGGCCGCGCGAAGGCTGCTTCCATCTCGCGTCTCAATCTCACGGCCGCGTCATTCGGATCATATGCGACATCGGCCCAGCGCAACGCCTCGCCGGTCGCGACATCGCGCGTGAGCTTGACGTTGTGCGCCAATCCAAGCGGCAACAGACCGTCATCGAGCGAGCGCGCCGCCGGGGTCTGCTTGCCCCAGACGCAAAAGCCGCCCTCGCCGTCGAGCATCTCGCCGGCCTTCATGTTCTTTTTGGCGGTCGCTACCACGTCGGAGCGAAAGCCGGTCGGCGCGCCGGTCGCTTCGCGGCGCAGCGCCGCGGAGGCGACCGAAATGCCGAGCTCCAACCCGATCATGTGGATCGGCCGGTAGAGCGCCGCGAAGCGTCCGGTGCCGTCCTGCAGCATGGCATATTCGGTAAAGCAGCGCCGCGCGTAGTCACTCTCGCCCTCGAATACCACATAGGTGCCGAGCGCCAGATTGTGCGGCACGTCGCGACCGTCACGATAGACCGACGAGACCACCTCGGTGACGCCTTCCTTCTCCAGCGTGCCGCCGGCGCTCTTCGGCTTGCAGACCTCGGCAAGCTCGAACCGCGTCGCCGGCGGAAACGCGAGGCCATCGCTCTGCGGCACGAGGCCCGTGGCATTGCACACCGCGGTCATTTCGATGCCCGACTTGGTGCCGTCGACGAACGAGTTGAACATTTTCGGATTGATCGAGCCGCGATCCTTGATCTGCAGATATTTGTCGAGAATGTCCCACACATTGTCCGGATTGGACTGGTGATAGTGCGGCTCGTAGCGCGTGCCCTTGCCGGCCGCGATCACCTTGAAGCCGCAGGCGCGCGCCCAATCGACATGCTCGCAGATCAGCGCCGGTTGATCGCCCCAGGCCAGGCTGTAGACCAGGCCGGCGGCCTTCGCCTTGCGGGCGAGCAAAGGACCCGCGAGCGCGTCAGCTTCGACGTTGACCATCACGATGTGCTTGCCATGCGCGATCGCCTTCATGGCGTGGCCGATGCCGGCCTGCGGCACGCCGGTCGCCTCGACGATCACTTCGATCCCGGGGCAGGCGATCAGCGCATCGGCATCGCCGGTGACAAGCGTCGTATTGCGCTGGAGCGCATCGCCCGGCGATGCCGCGGCGTACTGCTCGGCCGGCCATCCGGCGGTCTTGAGCTGATCTTTCGCGCGCGCGACGTTGAGATCGGCCACGCCCACAACATGCATGCCGTCGGTCAGCCGCGCCTGAGACAGGAACATGGTGCCGAACTTGCCGGCGCCGATCAGACCGACGGTCACCGGCCGGCCCGCGGCCTTCCGTTCGAGCAGCAGGGCATGGAGATTCACGCGATGTTTCCTCCGCAAAAGCGATGTCAGGAAAAGTGAAAACCAGTTTTCCGTCCGACATCGCGACCAGGAATATTTGTTATTGCGGGGATGACATCACATATCGATGGCGCTGAACAACGCCTTATTGGCACATCGCGCGCGACACGAAGGACTCGTCCTGGCATTCGCCGGGGGCCGGCTCGCGCCCCTGCGCCCACACGCTGGAGGGACATTTGCGCGACGAGGTGATGTCGATCGAGCTCCCCGTCGCGAAGCCCTTGGACCGGCACAGCGCCACGCTCGCGACGCCGCAGTCGGGCGCGCCGTTGCCGGCGATCGCGCAGCGCTGGAAGCCCGCAACCACATTGCTGAGCGGCAGGCGCGCGACCGTTCCGGCCGCGTCGGTGACGCCGCTGGTCACGCCGCGCGCAAGGTCGCCCGCCGCGCTCGAGGTTGCGCCAAGCGTCTCGCCCGCGCCCTTGACGCCCGCATTCGCGGCCGCGCCGACATTGTTGATCGATTGATTGAGCAGACGGCCGATCGCCCCCATGACTTCGGGCGGTGTCGGCAGGCTGGCCGAAGGAAGCGTGGCCGGAGCGGCGCCGGTCGGTGCCGCAGGGTCTTGCGCGGGCGCAATGCTGTACTGCTGCGGCGTCGGTTCCTGCGCGGCCGCCAGACCGACAAACGCGAGCAGCACGACGGAACAGAGTGCCACGCGCGCCGCGCGCACGGAATGGATCGAATGATGGTGCAGGCTTGCAATCATGGGTGTCGCCGGACCCCTAACGTCGCCTCTTTTTAGCGCCGGGGATGGCGAAAATGAGGTGATCAGAACACCTTATAGACGATCACGAAGCCGATGACGATCGATGCCGTGCCAACCGCCGTCACCAGTCCGAGGCGCTTTTCGATGATCTCGCGCGCCGCCGCTCCGTAGCGGTGCAGCAGGAACGCGAGCAGGAAAAAGCGCGCGCCGCGCGTAATTGCCGCGAGCACGACGAACCAGAGGAAATTGAATCCGGCAAATCCCGACGTGATGGTGACGAGCTTGAACGGGATCGGCGTCAGGCCCTTGAGCAGGATGATCCAGGCGCCGTACTGCGCATAGGCGGTACGGAATGCCTCGACCTTGTCACCGTAGTTGTAGAGCTGAATCACCCAGTGGCCGACCGAGTCATACAGCAGCGCGCCAATCAGATAGCCGACGACACCCCCGGCGACCGACGTCCATGTACACAGCAGCGCATAGGAATACGCCTTCTCGGGCCGCGCGAGCGACATCGGGATCAGCATCACGTCGGGGGGCACCGGAAAGAACGAGCTTTCGCAGAACGAAACGACACCGATGATCCAGGTGGCGTATGGCTTGTGGGCGGCGGCAATGCACCAATCGTACAGGCGTCTGAGCATGGGCGCCTGATAGCGGCCGCTGCCGATATTGTCCACCGCGCGGCGATGCGGCCTCATGACGGCGCCAAAATCAGCGGCGCTTGCGCGCGCGGCTGCTTTCCAGCGCCACCACCTTGCGGCGCGTATCGGGCTCGGCGGCATCCTTGAGCAACTTTTCGGCGATGCCGAACAGCCGCTCGCGCCGGTCCATTTCCTTCCAGACATCCTTCGGCGTCACACCGAGCGAAACCCACAGCACCGAAAGATTGTAGATGAGATCGGCGCTTTCCCGCACCACCGCATCGCGGTTGCCGTGCATGGCGTCGATCACGACCTCCACGGCTTCTTCGCCGAGCTTCTTGGCGATCTTGGAGCGGCCCGCGCGCAGCAGCCGCGCCGTGCGCGATTGCGCCGGATCGGCGTGCTTGGCGGCCAGGACGGCCTCATAAAGGCGATCGACCGAATCAGTCATGCGCCGAACATAGCGCAACTGAGTCTATTAGTTGTTAACGTATTAATTTTTGACGCTAGATGTGGCAGCGCACTACGAGGGGTCGCCGCCAGCCGGATCAGTGGCGGTGATGCGGCCGCCCAGCGGGCGCGCCGACCCGCCCGCCGCCTTGCGGCCGGACAAAATTGCGCTGCACGAATTGCCGCGCCGCGGGCGCATGTCCAACGAAAGGACGATGCGCCGGGCCCGGCGATGCGAAGCCGCGATGGCGATATGGCGCATATCCGCCAGGCACGGCGTAGGTCGGCTGGTCATAGACGTACGGCTCTTCGTAGACGACCGGACCTTCAACATACGGGCCATCATCATAGTAGTAGGCGCGCCGGCGTTCAGCCGCCGCGATATTGGCGATGCTTCCGATGATCGCGCCGACCGCCGCGTAGGGGAACGGGTTGCCGCGATAACGACGCTTCTTGCGCGCCGCGCTAAACTCGGTCGCGCCATCCGGTTTGGCGATCGCGGATTTCGGTGCCGCGGCGGCTGGGCGCAGGTCGAGGCTCGTCAGCGCGATCGCCACCAGGGCGGTCAGTATCAGCGTGGACCTGAATGGCGAACTCATCATCGTTCTCCGGCAGCAGTCGCTCGGCTATAATGCCCGCGTGGTGCCGGAGTTCCGCTGAATGCGGATTGAACGGCCGGCACTCAATGTTTGCCGCGCGATTTGCGACGCAAAACCCTGCGGCGCTGGCGTTTTACTCGCCCTCCGCCAGCAGGCTGGCGTTTCCTCCCGCCGCCGAGGTGTTGACCGTGACGACCTGCTCAGTGGCGAAACGTCCCAAGTAATTCGGACCGCCCGCTTTCGGGCCCGTGCCGGAGAGACCCGAGCCGCCGAACGGCTGCGTGCCGACCACCGCGCCGATCATGTTGCGGTTCACATAGATATTGCCGTTGGAAAGCCGCGACACGATGAGCTCGGCGGTGTCGTCGATGCGCGAATGGATGCCGAGGGTGAGGCCGTAGCCATTGGAGGCGATGTCGTCGAGCAGTTGGTCGAGTTTGCCGGCACGCCAGCGCACCACATGCAGCACCGGGCCGAAGACTTCTTCTGTCAGGTCCGCGGCGCGATCGAGCGCGATGATGGCGGGCCGCACGAACGTGCCGGCCGCCGGCGCACTGTCATGCCGGAAGATCACCCGGCTCACATGTGCGGCGGTCCATTTGTCCAGCTTCTCTTTCGCCTCGGCGTCGATCACTGGCCCGACATGGGTTGAAACCTCGCGCGGATCGCCGACCACGAGCGCACGCGCCGCGCCTTCGATCATCTCCAGAATGCGATCCGCCACGTCCTCCTGCACGCACAGCAGCCGCAGCGCCGAGCAGCGCTGCCCGGCCGAGCGGAATGCCGACGTGATGACGTCATCAGTCACCTGCTCGGGCAGCGCGGTCGCGTCGACGATCATCGCATTGATGCCGCCGGTCTCGGCGATCAGCGGCACGATCGG
>JBBWZU010000235.1:0-3141 GCA_039649225.1 Hyphomicrobiales bacterium
GATTTCCCTTCATTGTGGCGACGACGGAGGATTGAACATGGCACTTGCACTGGGCGACACCGCGCCGGATTTCGAAGCCGAGACCACCGAAGGCCGGATCAAATTCCACGACTGGATCGGCGACAGCTGGGCGGTCCTGTTCTCGCACCCGAAGGACTTCACGCCGGTCTGCACCACCGAGCTTGGCTACATGGCCAGAATCAAGCCGGAGTTCGACAAGCGCAACGTCAAGATCATCGGCCTCTCGGTCGATCCGGTCGATCGGCACGGCGAGTGGGCGAAGGACATCAAGGAAACGCAGGGCACCGCGCCGAACTATCCGATGATCGGCGACACTGATTACAACGTCGCCAAGCTCTACGGCATGCTGCCCGCCGCCGTGTCGGGCGATCCCCTGAAGCGCACGCCGGCCGACAATCAGACCGTGCGCAACGTGTTCGTCATCGGTCCGGACAAGAAGGTGAAGCTGATTTTGGTCTATCCGATGACCACCGGGCGCAACTTCGATGAAGTGCTGCGCGTGATCGACAGCCTGCAGCTCACCGCCAAGCACAAGGTCGCAACCCCGGCGCAATGGAAGCAGGGCGAGGACGTCATCATCGCGGGCTCGGTTTCGGATGACGATGCCAAGAAGACCTATCCGGGAGGATGGAAGGCGCCGAAGCCTTATCTGCGCGTCGTCGCGCAGCCGAAGTAAGTTTCAACTTTGAGGAAGGCGTAAGAGGCGCAGCTATGACTGCGCCTCTTTTTTTCATGGCGCACCGTGCTATCAGACTCGGGCATTGTTCACCGAGGACCGCCGTGACCATCGAGACCGCGACAGATCAGCCGACTTTTTCGAAATTCATGGGGATCCGGATCCTCGAAATCAGTCCCGACAGCGTCAAAGCCGAACTGCCGATCCGCGAGGATTTCAAGAACCGCGGCGGCGTGATGCATGGCGGCGCCGTCATGGCATTCGCCGACAGCCTCGGCGGCACGACCGCGAATGCGAATCTGCGCGAGGGCCAGCGCACGACCACGATCGAGAGCAAGACCAACTTCTTCGCCTCGATCCCGATCGGCGATGTCGCGCAGGCCGAGTGCATTCCGCTGCATCGCGGCCGCAGCACAATCGTGGTGCAGACCCGCATCACCACCGGCGAAGGCAAGCTTGCGGCGATCGTCACGCAGACGCAGATGGTGCTGGAGAAGAAAAGTTAGTGAAGCCCTCATGCTGAGGAGCGCGGCTGCAAGCCGCGCGTCTCGAAGCACGAGGGCGAGCACTCGGTGTTTGTGGCCATCCTTCGAGACGCCACGCTTCGCATGGCTCCTCAGGATGAGGATCCAGTTACTCCCCGAACACCACGCCCCGCCGCTGCGCGCGCAGGCGCGGGTCGTGCGATTTTATCAGTACCGGGCGACCCTCGATAATCTCGAAACAGCGCGCCAGCGTGTCCTCGGTCAGGCGCGCCATCGCCTCCTGCGTGTAGAACGTCAGGTGCGGGAACAGGACCACGTTGTCCATCTCGTAGAGCTCGGCCAGCGGATGATCGACATGCATCGGCTCCTGGGAGAACACATCGAGCGCAGCACCGCCGATGCGCCGCTCGCGCAGCGCTACGGCCAATGCCGCCTCGTCCACGATCGCGCCGCGTGACACGTTGATCAGGAACGCCGTGCGTTTCATCGCGGCGAGCTCGCGCGGGCCGATCAGGTAGAGCGTCTCGGCATTGAGCACGGCGTGGATCGAAACGACGTCACTCTGCTGCAGCAGCGCCGGAAGGTCATCGATCTTCTCGATGCCCCCTGCCCGCATCGAGTCGCCGCCGACGTTCGGATCGTAACCGATCACGCGCATGCGAAAGGCGCCCGCCATCCTGGCCATGCTGCGTCCGATCTTGCCGGTTCCAATCAGACCCAGTGTCCGACCGGCGAGATCGAGCCCGAGCCATTGCGGCGTCGGCCAGGCCCAGCCCTTCGCGTCCATCTCGCGCCCGATCGGCAGCAGCTTCTTGGCGAGCGCAATCATCAGCGCGAAGGCGCCTTCGGCGACGGTCTCCTCGGCGTATTCCGGGACATTCACGACCGGGATACCGCGCGCCATCGCGGCCGCGATGTCGATGGCGTCGATGCCGACACCGTATTTGACGATGCCCTTGAGCTTCGGTGCAGCTTCAATGACGCGCGCCGTGATGGGGGTGTAGCACATCAGCAAAAGGTCGGCCTCGCGCAGCGCCTCGATCAGCGCGTCCTCGCCAACGCCCTCGGGCAGCGTGACCAGCTCGACGCCACGTGCGACCAGCCCGGCATCGATGTCGGGACATTCGAGCTCGCGGTCGGTGCGGACTGCTTTGAAGCTCGCCGCCTTGAATGTTGCGGACATCGCTTAGCGCGCCGCGCCATAGCGGTAGGCCAGATACCACGCGGCGGCGGCCGGAATGCCGAAGATCAGAATGAATGCGCCGGCCTCGTTGATGACCGGAATGCTGGCCTTGTAGACGCCGACGAAGCCGTTGAGCACCGATGCGGCAAGCCACACCCAGATGAACAGCGCGGCCCCGGCGGCCGGGTTCAGCCCCGCGAACCTGTATCCGAGATAGAACGCCGCGAGCGCCGCAAGGCCGCCGATGATGACAATCAGTATATGCATGAGCTCCCCCTGTCCCGATCATAGGGCGTTGAAACGCAGGATTCCAATCGCGTCCATTCTTGCAAGCATGCGGCATTTTCGGTCGCAGATTGCGTTTGGGGTCTCTATGATCTGCGCCGCGCGGACGCTCCGCGTAGCGCGGACGCCCGCGCCGAAACACCGGGAGACTTGCGAATGGATGTGCGTGCGGCGGTTGCGGTTGCGGCGGGAAAGCCCCTCGAGGTCATGACGGTCCAGCTCGAGGGCCCGAAGGCTTTCGAGGTGCTGGTCGAGATCAAGGCGACCGGCATCTGCCACACCGACGAGTTCACGCTCTCCGGCGCCGACCCCGAAGGCCTGTTTCCGGCAATCCTCGGCCACGAAGGCGCCGGCGTCGTGGTCGATGTCGGGCCGGGCGTGACGTCAGTGAAGAAGGGCGACCATGTCATTCCGCTCTACACGCCGGAATGCCGCAACTGCCCCTCGTGCCTGTCGCGCAAGACCAATCTGTGCACCGCGATCCGCTCCAC
>JBBWZU010000243.1:0-3536 GCA_039649225.1 Hyphomicrobiales bacterium
GCAGCCACGGCGGCGGCGACGGCTCGACGCCGGCACGCAACTGGAATTCGGTCTTGACCGGACCGGGGCAGAGCACCGTGACCTTCACGCCGAGCGGCTTGACCTCGCGCGACAGCGCCTCGGTGAACGACAGCACATAGGCCTTCGACGCATAGTAGACCGCCATGCCGGGGCCCGGCAGGAAGCTCGCCACCGAGGCGACATTCAGGATGCCGCCTTTGTGGCGCACGATGCCGTCCATCCAGCGCAGCGACAGGTCGGTGAGCGCGCGGATATTCAGATCGATCATCGCAAGCTGCTCGGCGCGCTCCAGCTCGACCGCATTGCCGTGCAGGCCGAAGCCCGCATTGTTGACGACGATCGAGGGTTCCAGCCCGCGTCCGAGCAGCTCATGTGCGATGCGCGCGGGTGCATCCGAGCGCTGCAGATCGACCGTGATGACATGCGGTTTGTATTTGGCCGCCACCGCGATCTCGTTTGCGATCAGGACCATTTCCTTCTCGCGCCGCGCCACCAGCGCCACCTCGTGGCCGTTGCGGGCGAACACGCGTGCGAGCTCGGCGCCGATCCCGGCCGAAGCGCCGGTTACCACCGTGACGGGTTTGAAGATCGACATCGCGGCCCCCGCGCGTTACGCCAGCAACTGAACCTTACGACCTTACGTACCTTCGCTTTCCGCCTTTTCGCCGGCGACGCGCTGGCGGGCGGCGATGCGTTCGCGCGAGGAGACGCCGAGCAGGTCGGCGGCGCGCCACATCAGATTGTCCTCGAATTCGTTCACCTGCCCGTCCGCGAACACGATCTCCCACATCATCTCGACCACGCCGATGCGCCCCACCTCATCAAGCGAGCGGTTGATCAGGCTGGTGAAGTGATACAGGTCGACTGATTCGTTCTCCGCCAGCGTGCCGACATCGATCAGCTCCTCGGTCGCGGTGTCATCGAGCGAAAAGCGCGCCTTGAGCACGGCGCGCAGCTTCTCGCGCTCGCTCCCGGTCATGGTACCGTCGACCGTGCAGGCATGGATCATCAGCGCCGCGGCCGCGAGGCGATAGTCGTTTTCCTCGAAGCGGCCCGGATGCTTTGCGCCGCCGGTCAGGTCAGAGATGAAATTCCGTAATGATTCCAGCATGATACTAGTGATCCAACGGCGCGTCCGATTGGCAATCGCATGCGCGCCAAAAAATGTCCAGCCAAGCGCAGAATTCTGCGCTGCCGAGCGCAGGATTCTCCCTTGCGCCGTGTTCAAATAGTCATGGCTGGCGCAAACCGCGATGTTTCCCACAACTGCCGGAGCCCGCTCGGGTTTCACGCCGCGACAAAAATGGCGTCCGCGGTCACAATAGGATCATGGGTTTCCTGCGCCGCGACGGCTGACCGGACTGTGCCTGCATGGATGGGCCGTCCGATCACGACCTCATGGCGCAGGCAGCGCGCGGCGACGAGCACGCGTTCCGGGTCCTGGTCGCCCGCCACACGCGTCACGCACTTGTCATCGCGCGGCGGATCTTGCGCAACGATGCCCGTGCCGAGGAGATCGTGCAGGATGCAATGCTGCGGGTCTGGATCAATGCGCCGCGCTGGCGCCCGGATGCGGCGTTCCGCACCTGGCTCTATCGGGTGGTGGTCAATCTCTGCCTCAACGACAAGCGCCGTCCTGCCGACGTCCCGCTCGCGCAAGCCGGCGATCCAGCCGATCCCGCGCCCGCTGCCGGCGCCATGCTGGAAGCGCGCCAGCGCGACCGCAAGCTTGCCGCTGCGATCGACGCGCTTCCGGCGCGCCAGCGCGCCGCGATCGTGCTCACCTATCAGGAAGGGCTCGGCAACGCCGAGGCGGCGGCCGTGCTCGACATTTCGGTTTCCGGTCTGGAAGCGCTTCTGGTGCGCGCCAAGCGCACGTTGCGCGCGGCATTTGAGAACGACAGCTAGGAGGCGATCATGACCGACGATCGTGATCTTGAAGCAGCCCTCGGCCGCATGATGAGGGCTGAACCGCCCAAGGCGGACAGTGTCGCGCGCATCGTGCGGCGCTTCGAGCCGGCGCTGCCGCCGCAGAAGCGCGCCTTCTGGTGGCCCGCCGCATTGACCGATTGGAGTTTCGCCCCCGCCTGGCCGCGCGTTGCCGCGCTCGCCTGCGCGGCCGTGCTCGGCGTCACGGTCGGGCTTTCAAGCCTCGGCACGCGGCTTGCCGCCGATCTCGATCTTGTGCGGGTCGCGAGCTCCGACGATACCGGCAGCAATGCGTTCGATGTGGATGCCGTAACGGGACTACGCCCATGACGATGACCATGCCGATGCCGGACCGCTCGTCGCGTTGGCTGCTGATCGGCTCGCTGGCGCTCAATCTGTTTTTTGTCGGCACGGTCGGCGCGCTGGCGCTGCGTCACGTCATGGCGCCGCCGCATCAGGCCGAGACCGAGCGTCCGCGCACCGCGGCCGCGCGGCTCGAGCGGCTGGCCGCACCGCTTCCTGCGGTGGATGGCGAGATATTGCGCGCCGCTTTCCGCGCGCGTGCGGCCGAGGCTGAGAGTGCGCGCGATGCGCTCAACCGCGCCTACGAGCGGGTTCAGGCCGCGTTGCGGGCGCAACCGTTCGACGCCGCGCAATTGCGCGCCGCGATGGCGGAGGCGCGGGCGGCGCGGCCGGCCTACGAAATGGTGATGCAGGACGTCTTCATGGCGGGCGCGGCCGTCATGTCGGCCGAAGGCCGGGCGCGATTGGCCGAATGGCCGCCGCGTTCGCCGAACCCGCGCTGAACCGCGGTATTGGACAAGTGAAAGTTTCAAAGCCCATGCGGTTGGACAGAGCGATGGCGAACCGGAAAGCGCGGCTGGCCGCGCTCGCGCTGCTCGCGCCGCTGCTTTCGGGCTGTCTGCTCACCGCCGATCCGTCGGTGACCTCGGGAACGCAAGTTGTCGATGTCCCGCCCAATTACAAGGAAGGCGGCGGCAAGGCTCGCGCCGCGCTGCCGGCGCCCGACTGGTGGCGCGGCTTTCGCTCCGGCGAATTGACCACGCTGGTGGAGCGCGCGCATCTCGACAATCTCGACATCGCTGCTGCCGTCGCGCGTATCGAACAGGCCGACGCGACAACGCGCATCGCCGGTGCGCCGCTGCTGCCGAGCATCGGATTTGACGGTTCGGTGACGCGTTCCGGCACCGGCGCCGACGCCGGCAATTCGTCGTATCGCGCGGTGCTCAATGCCAGCTACGAGATCGACCTGTGGGGCAAGAATCGCGCGGCGGCACGCTCCGCCGAGTTCAGCGCCATCGCCAGCCGCCACGATCGCGAAGTGATCGTGCTCTCGACCGTGTCGACTGTCATCAACACCTACTTCCAGGTCCTTGCCGCGCAGGATCGCCTGCGCATCGCGCGCGACAACGTCGCGGCCGCGACCCGCATTCTCAAGGTTTATCAGGACCGCATCGGCGTCGGAACCGCATCCGGCCTCGACATCGCGCAACAGGAATCGCTCGTCGCACAGCAGCGCGCCAGCGTCCCGCCGCTCGACCAGCAAGTGCGGCAGAACACCGCGA
>JBBWZU010000252.1:0-3218 GCA_039649225.1 Hyphomicrobiales bacterium
TGCGGCATCGCGCGTGATCGCCGCGCTTGCGATCGTGAATCCCGTGGCTGCCAGCAGGAATAGGATCTTCATTTTCATCGCGTTCTCCGCACTTGCTCCGTGGTCCTCACGCCTCGGCGTTCGAGACGAACAGATCCATGCCCAACTGCTGCGACAGGAATTTCGCGGCGAGTTGCCCTTTGACACTATTGCCGGCGGCATCGAGCGGCGGCGCGAAAGTGCCGAAGCCGCCTTTGCCGGGCGAGACCGCCACAATGCCGCCGCCGATCCCGCTCTTTCCCGGCAGGCCGATGTCGTAGAGCCAGTCGCCCGAGGTCTCGTACAGTCCGGCCGTGATCATCACGGCGAGCACGTAGTGGCAGACCGCGGCGTCGACCACGCGTTCCTTGGTGATGGGGTTCACGCCGCCATCGGCCAGCGTTGCGCCCATCACCGCCAGATCCTTCGCGCTCACGTTCAGCGAGCACTGGCGGGTATAGAGATCAGTCGCCTGCTTGGCGTCGCAAAACAGCCGATCGTAGCTCTCCAGCAGGCGGGCGATGCTGCGGTTGCGGAAATTGGTGGCCGACGCCGAGGCGTAGACCTCTTCATTCAGCGGCAGCTTGCGACCGGCAAAGCGCGAGAGCCCGTCGTGAATGAAACGCCACCTCTCTTCGGCGCTATTGCCCGGCGCCAGACTGGTCGTCGCGATCGCGCCCGCATTGACCATCGGATTGGTTCGCCCCTCCCCGCGCTCGATGGCGGCCAGTGAATTGAACGCCAGTCCGGTGGCGTTCACGCCGAGCCGGTCGCGCGCCTCTTCCGGGCCGATCGTTTCGCAGACCAGTGCGAACACGAACGGCTTCGACACGCTCATGATCGAAAATTCATATTCGACCTCGCCGGCCGCGTAGACGCTTCCGCTGGTGCCGACGACGCAGATACCGAACAGGTCGCGCGGCACGCGCGCGAGCGCCGGATAGACGTGCGAGTTCTGCCCTTCGGCATGCGATTTGAAGCGCGCATGTGCCTCGGATACCAGGTTCTGAACCATTTCGGACTCGGGCAGATGCCCGGTCGAGATGTAGGGCCACACGGATTGCTCCAAGATCGACAGCGGCGCATGCATCGGACGCCCTCCACTCAATCGGTGCAACGGGTCTCGGGCTCGTTACCGGTGTCCTCGAACGCTCCCGCCGAATTGCCGGGAAAGGATGCGCCGTCCGCTCGGGGGGGAAGGGGGCTGGGGATGAGCGGACGGCGCAGTCGGGAGAAAGAACACGAGGGAGAAGAGCTCAATCTCTCAAAACCATTCTTCACAAAACGTGCGCCGAGACGATCAGGTAAAACCCGGCCTGACGCAGCTCAAAAACCCGTCCACCTCTCAGGTCAATCTGGTATCTAGGGCTGGATCATCTTGTTCCGCACCGCATAGCGCACCAGCTCCGCGCTCGAGTGCATGCCGAGTTTACGCATCGCGGTCGACCGATGCGTTTCGACCGTCTTGACACTGATATTGAGCGACCGTGCGATCGTCTTGTTGCTGTTTCCTTCTGCGATGAGCTGCACGATCTCACGTTCGCGCGTCGTGAGCACGTTCGCGTGAGCGCCCGATCCGTGGCTGAAGCTGTCGAGCAGCGCTTCCGAGGCTTGCGCCGAGAAAAATGGCCGATGGCTCGCCAGCGCAGCGACCGCGCTGATGATCTGCTCGTCGCCTTCCGATTTGAGCAGATAACCGCGCGCACCGGCATGAAGCGCTTCTCGGATCAGCTCATCGCCGTCGTGCATGGTGAATACGAGAATTTCCGTGGCCGGCGAGCCCTTACGAATGTGACGCGTTGCCTCGACGCCGTTGAGCAGCGGGAGCGAGATATCCAGCACCGCGACATCGGGCTTGTGCCGGAGCACGAGGTCGACGGCTTCGCGGCCATCATTGGCCTCGGCACAGACGACAAAGTCCGGGCGCGTTTCCAGGAGCGCGCGCAACCCACGCCGGACAATCAAATGATCATCAGCAAGAACGATACGGAACACGCGTACACTCCAACAAAGCCCAGCCGTATCGGAGTCTCTGGACGTACTCTTCGATTACCATCGCCACAATGTCAAGTTGAACAGGCCCGAAAATCGGACATCGGCCATGCAACTGCGATGATTAATCTTACGCAAGGTAATCGCCGTGCGGCGTCAGCTTCCGAAATCTTTGCGCTTATTGCGCCGCTCAGGCCTGGATCGACATTTCGATCAAAAGCGGCTGATGATCCGAGGCAGCCGTATCGGTATCGACCGAAATGCGCTGAAGTCTCGGTGCCAGATCTTGCGTGACGAAGATGAAGTCGCGGCAATCGGCGCCGTCCGGCCACTGGGCGCGGTCGTGAATGCCGCATGTCGGCGCGCGCGGGCGGCCGGGCTGAACGAGCAGCCAGGCATCGCGATAGTTCAGGCCCGGCCTTGTCGAGTCATGCAGCATGGCATGCTGCGCATCACCGACGTCGAAATTGAAATCGCCGCACAGAATGCCGGACGCCGCCGTGGTCTGACTGCCGTAAGGCTCGCGGTGACTCTTTGCAGCCGTCGGCCGGCTCGACGCCTCCTGTTGCAGCTCGAGCAGGCGGGCGATCTGAGCCTCGCGCTGCTCGGCGGAGTGAAACTCCAGATGCGTGTTGGTGATGCGCAGCGGCCCGAGCGCACTCAGAACCGTCGTCTCCAGCGCATGGCGCCGCATGCTGCGCACTGCCGCGGCCGGAGGCCAAGGCAGTAGATGATTGGCAACCTGCAGCACCGGCAGGCGCGACAGCGTCATGTTGCCGAAGCGATGCCGCTGACCTTGGCTGTCGATCGTCTCGACGGCCGGATGAAAGACCGGCCGATAGCCGGGCAGCAAGGCTGCGATTGTCGCGCTCTGGTCGGTACCGCCATCGAGTTTGGCGAAATTGTCGGAGACTTCCTGAAAGCAGAACACGTCGGCATCGCCCAGCGCTCTGGCAACGGACACGATGCGGGCAAGATCAACCGCGCCGTCGCAGCCTTTGCCGCACTGGATATTCCAGGTGATCAGTTTCATCGGATGCGCATGCGGGCACGATGCCCCGGCTCCCCGCTTTGCGCCTTTCCTATTCGGCGGCGACGCGCAGCGCCGCGTTGGCCTCGAGCCGCTGAATCAGGAAGTCGGTGTCCATCACGTCGCCGAAGATCGCCAGGAAGGTCGAGAGTGTCGCATTGTGCTCTTCGTCGGTGCG
>JBBWZU010000264.1:0-6257 GCA_039649225.1 Hyphomicrobiales bacterium
CACGATTTCGTCCGGCGCGCCCTTCATCAGCCGGCGCGAGATGGCGACGCCCTCCGGCGGCAGCGTCGCAATATGCTGCGCTGCCTTCATCGCTTCGACCTCGACCTGATCGCTCGACGCGACCTGATTGACCAGACCGCACGCCTTCGCCTCCTCGCCATTGAGCGGCTTGCCCATCACCAGTAATTCGAACGCCCGCCTGTGCCCCATCACACGCGGCGCAATGAGACTCGATGCCGCCTCGGGCACCAATCCGAGCGCCACGAAGGGCGTCGAGAACCGCGCATCGGCCGCGGCGACCGCATAGTCGCAATGAAACATCATGGTGGTGCCGATGCCGACCGCAACGCCTTGCACGGCGGCGACCAGCGGCCGCTCAGCGCGCGCGAGCGCGTAGAGAAAGCGGATCACCGAACCGCCGAGGCCCTCGCCGCCCATGGCGGCTTTGAGGAAATCCTGCAGATCATTGCCGGCGCAGAATGCATCGGGAGCGCCGGCGATCAGAATGCTGCCGATGCCCGATGATCCGCCGGCAGTCTCGATCGCCTCCGCCATTGTGTCGTACATCACGGCGGTGAGCGCGTTCTTCTTGTCGGGCCGGTTCATCCGGATGGTGCGGACGGCGCCATCGTCGGTGACGAGAACCTGATCAGTCATGGTGTTTCCTCAGGCCGCCGCATGCGGCAGCGCGATACCGGAAATCGAGTCGGCGCCCTCGGTAACGGTCGTCTCCAGTCCGCCGGCCTGCACGGCGATGTTCTCGGCAAAGAAGCGCGCGAGCGCGACACGGCCGGCCGCCTCCGCGTCATCCAGACGAATGCCGGCTAGGGCCTCCTCGGCGAGCGCGCAGCCGCCCGCAGCAGATGCGAACAGCCGCAGATACGGTGTTGCGCCGGACAGCGCCGCGTCCGGCGACTTTCCAAGCTGCCCCAGCAACCAATTTGTCGCGCGCTCGAGGCTGTCGACCGCATCGGAGAGCCGCGCGCCGGTCGCGCCGAAAGCCGGATCGTTGGTCGCTTTCACGGCGGCGACCGTCCGGCGCAGTTCCTCAAGATAGCCGCGCACCTCCGCGCCGCCCGTCATCGGCAGCTTGCGGGTGACCAGATCGATCGCCTGGATGCCGTTGGTGCCTTCATAGATCTGCGCGATGCGCGCGTCGCGATAATGCTGCGCGGCGCCGGTCTCCTCGATGAAGCCCATGCCGCCAGGCACCTGCACGCCGAGCGCGGCCACTTCGGTGCCGATGTCGGTCGAGAATGCCTTCGCGACCGGGGTGAGCAGCGAGGCGCGCGAGTCGCCCGCCTGGCGCGCGGCCTCGTCCGCGCCGCGATGCGCGCGGTCGATGGCAGCACCCGTCGCGTAGCAGATCGCACGCGCGGCGCGCGTCAGCGCCCGCATGGTGAGCAGCATGCGCCGTACGTCGGGATGATTGATGATTGCGCCGTTGCCGCCTGCCCGACCCTGGCGGCGATCATTCGCATAGGCCATCGCCTGCTGGGTCGCGCGCTCGGCGATCGCCACGCCCTGCAGGCCGACCGCGAGGCGCGCATTGTTCATCATCGTGAACATGCAGGCGAGCCCGCGATTCTCCTCGCCGACCAGCCAGCCGGTCGCGCCGCCGTTGTCGCCATAGACCATGGTGCAGGTGGGCGAGCCATGAATGCCGAGCTTGTGCTCGATCGAGTGACAGCGCGCATCGTTGCGGCCCCCCGGCGATCCGTCCTCGTTGACGAAAAACTTCGGCACCAGAAACAGCGAGATCCCGCGCGTGCCAAGCGGCGCGTCGGAAAGGCGCGCAAGCACGAAATGGATGATGTTGTCGGTCAGGTCATGTTCGCCATAGGTAATGAAAATCTTCGAGCCGGTGATGCGATAGGTGCCGTCTGGCGCCCGTTCAGCACGAGCGCGCAAAGCGCCGACATCCGAGCCCGCCTGCGGTTCGGTGAGCTGCATGGTGCCCATCCAGGCGCCGGTGGTGAGCTTTTCGAGATACTTCCGCTTCAGCGCATCGGTGCCGTGATTGTTCAGCGCCTCGATCGCGCCCATCGTCAGCACCGGCCCGATGCCGAACGCCATCGAGGCCGAATTCCACATCTCGATGCAGGCCGAGTTGAGCGCGTGCGGCAGCCCTTGCCCGCCCCATTCGGTCGAGCCCGCAAGCCCGTTCCAGCCGGCCTGTGCCCAGCCGGTGTAGGCCTCCTTCCAGCCGGGCGGCATGGTGATGGCGCCATCCTTGAGCGGCGTGCCGTGTCTGTCGCCGACCGCGTTCAGCGGCGCGATGACGTCGGAGGCGTATTTCCCCGCCTCTTCCAGCACGGCATCGACCAGGTCCTCGGTGAGATCGCCATAAAGTCCGTCTTTGAGCGCGCCGGAAAGCCCCGCCGTATGCTTGAGCGTAAAGGCGATATCGGAAACCGGCGCGCGGTAGGTCATATCTGTTTCTCTTGACGGATGGGGTTTGGTCGCCAATGTAGCCGCGACCATCCGCTCCTGAAAGGCAGATATGCCGGTTAAACTGGCGACACGCGTATTTGGCGCCGACCGCGACGCGGTCGCGGCGGCCGTGCGCGTGCTCGGGGGCGGCGGTCTGGTGGCGTTTCCGACCGAGACCGTCTACGGCCTCGGCGCGGACGCGACCAATGGCGAAGCGGTGGCGCGGCTTTATGCCGCGAAAGGCCGCCCGCGCTTCAATCCGCTGATTTCCCATGTGGTGGACCTCAACGCGGCGCGGCGGATCGCGTGCTTCGACGCGGATGCCGAGACGCTCGCAAGAGCGCTCTGGCCGGGGCCGCTGACGTTGATACTGCCGAAGGCTTCCGCGTGGCCCGTCTCCGAGCTCGCGACGGCGGGGCTCGACACGATCGCGGTACGCGTGCCGGATCACCCGGTCGCGCGGGATATCTTGCGCGGCTTCGGCAGGCCGGTGGTCGCGCCCTCGGCCAACCAGTCCGGGCATGTGTCGCCGACGACCGCGCCCCATGTACTGGCCGATCTCGACGGCCGCATCGATCTCATTCTTGATGGCGGGCCGACGAGCGTCGGCGTCGAGTCCACGATTGTGTCCTGCCTCGGCGTACCGACATTGCTTCGCCCGGGCGGCGTTTCGCGCCAAGCGGTCGAGCGCGTGCTGGGCCGCCTGCTTGCGGAGGCTTCGCCGCTGGCCGACGAGGCGCCGCTCGCGCCCGGCATGCTGACCTCGCACTACGCACCGGCGACGCCGCTGCGGCTGAATGCCGTGGCGGTCCATTCGGGCGAAGCCCTGCTGGCGTTTGGCACGGACGGTCCGGAGGGGGCGGCGCGTACGCTCAATCTTTCAACGTCCGGCGATCTGGTCGAAGCTGCCGCAAACCTGTTCTCGCATCTGCGCGCGCTCGATGCCGCAGATCACGACGGCATCGCCGTGATGCCGATTCCGAATGACGGCCTTGGCGAGGCCATCAACGACCGCCTCGCGCGCGCGGCCGCGCCGAAATAATCAGTGGTTCGCTTCGAGAAACGCGATCAGCTTTGCACGATCCGCGGCCGACGGAATGCCGCCATAGGGCTGCATGTTATTGCCGCGCACGACGCCTTCCGGATTGGCGATGAACTTGTCGAGCGTCGCCTTGTCCCAGACGACGTCGGCGTTCGCCATGGAATATGAATAGCCATAGTTGGTCAGCGCGCCGGACTTCCTTCCCACAATGCCATGCAGATTGGGCCCAAGCCGGTTGTCGCCCTCCTTCACGCTGTGACAGGTCCGGCAGGAATTGTTGAACAGGATCTGGCCGTCGTCCTGCGCGGACGCCGGAAGGGCCGCGAGGCAGAGCGCGAACGCAACGGCAATTCTCGCGATCATGATCATCTCCGCTGTCATGGCCGGGCACTTAGGCTAAAACGCGGGTGCCACATCCGACGTTCCGTTTGAGGGCGACCCCGAAACAACGCTAGAATAGCGTTTCGGGGAACCTTCGCCCAACTGAAACAAGATCGAGAGACAATGAATATCGCAACACCTCCGGGCTCGCTGAAGGCGGAAGAAATCCAGATCAAAAGCGACCTGCTCGCGCGCTTTGCGGCGATCGTCGGCGAGAAATACGCCATTACCGATCCGGCGCTGCAGGAGCAGTATCTGCGCGAGATGCGCGACCTTTATCATGGCCACACCCCGATGGTGCTGCGGCCCGGCTCGGTCGCGGAGGTGTCGGCGATCCTCAAGCTTGCCAACGAAACCAAGACGCCGGTCGTGCCGCAGGGCGGCAACACGGGCCTCGTCGGCGGACAGGTTCCCCATCATGGCGAGATCGTGCTGTCGCTCAACCGCATGGACAAGATCCGCGAGGTGGACGCGACCTCGAATTCGATCACCGCCGAAGCCGGCGTGTCGCTCGGGCGCGTGCGCGAAGCGGCCGCCAATGTCGACCGGCTCTATCCGCTGCTGCTGCCCTCGGAAGGTACCTGCACGGTCGGCGGAAATCTCTCCACCAATGCGGGCGGCACCACCGCGGTGTCGTGGGGCGTCGCGCGGGCGCAGGCGCTCGGGCTCGAAGTGGTGCTGGCGGACGGCCGCGTGCTGAACAATCTCAACAAGCTGAAGAAAGACAATACCGGCTACGACCTGAAGAACCTGTTCATCGGTGCCGAAGGCACGCTCGGCGTGATCACGGCCGCGACCTTGCGGCTGATCCCGCGCCCGCGCTCGGTCGAGACCGCGTTCGCCGGTGTCACCTCGCCGGAAGCAGCGCTCGCGCTGCTCGGCATCGCAAGCGAACACAGCGGCGGCAACATCACGTCGTTCGAGCTGATGTTCCGGATGGGCATCGACGCGGTGCTGAAATACGATAGCGGCTCGCGCGATCCGCTGAACGACAAGCACGAATGGTACGCGCTGATCGAACTGTCATCGCAGCAGCGCACGGGATTGCGCGACACGATGGAAAACATTCTTGCCGAAGGCGTCGAGAAGGGGCTCGTCGCCGACGCGGCGATTGCCGAGAGCCTCGATCAGGCCAAGGCCTTCTGGCGCATCCGCGAAATGTTCGGCGAGGTGCAGCGCCAGGTCGGCGGCTCGATCAAGCACGACATCTCGGTGCCGGTCGCGCATGTGCCGGCCTTTATCCGCGAGGCGAACGAAGCCGTCGTAAAGCTCATCCCAGGCGCGCGGCCGCTGCCGTTCGGCCATCTCGGCGACGGAAATATCCATTACAACATCGCGCAGCCGGTCGATGCCGACAAAGCCGCGTTCCTGGAGCGCTGGCATGACGTCAACATGGTGGTGTTCGAGATCGTGCTGAAATACGGCGGCTCGATCTCGGCCGAGCACGGCATCGGGATCATGAAGCGCGACCTGTTGCCGACCATCAAGGACCCGGTCGCCATGGAATTGATGCGCGCGCTCAAGCGCACGCTCGATCCGAACGGAATATTGAATCCGGGGAAAGTCCTTTGAACCTCGCCATCTCTCCCATCACCGACGCCGATGTCGAGCCCGTCATCGCGCTGTGGCAACGCTGCGGGCTGACACGGCCGTGGAACGATCCAGCCTCCGACATCGCATTCGCGCGGCGCGGCGCCAATGCGGCGATCCTGATCGGGCGGCATGAGGGCAAGATCACCGCGACCGCGATGGTCGGCCATGACGGCCATCGCGGCTGGGTCTATTACGTCGCAGTCGATCCCGACAGCCAGGGAAAGGAATTCGGACGAACCATCATGGTGGCGGCCGAAGACTGGCTGCGCCGCCAGGGCGTCGTGAAGGCGATGCTGATGGTGCGGCCGGACAACACCAAGGTGCAGGCGTTCTACGACAGGCTCGGCTACGACGTACAGGAACGCGTCACTTACGCGAAATGGCTCGATGGCCGTGAGAAGACGCCGTAAGATCTTGTAGGGCGGGCAAAGCGAAGCGTGCCCGCGAGTCAGGCGGCGGGCACGCGTCGCTGTGTCCGCCCTACACTCTCAAAACAAGCTCGCCTGCCCGTCGTCTTTTTTCGCCGCCTCTTTTTCCTTCTTCGCGCGCTTCGGCTTCGGCGCGGGCGCTGCCGCCTCGCCCATCTCCTCTTCGCGCAACGGGTCCAGCAAATCGGGCGTATCGTTCGCCGTGCGGTTGACCGCGCTCGAGACCGAATAGCTTTCCAGCAATCCATCCGGCGCGGGCGCAATCACGGCCGCCGCCATCTCGGCATCCACATTCGGATCGAGCCAGAAATCGAATGCCTGCGGCGGCACGATCACCGGCATGCGGTCATGGATATGCGCGATCTCGCGGCTCGCGGCCG
>JBBWZU010000270.1:0-3830 GCA_039649225.1 Hyphomicrobiales bacterium
GTCATGCGCCGTCCGAATTGTACCCAATCGGCCGTGTCAAGCCTGGGCCGCGCCACAAGGGGCGTGCCCCGGTCGCCATGGATCGCATTCGAGGTTTCGGCGAACACCAGCACGCCGCAGCCGAGCGCCTTCAGGAGATCCAGATGCGGCCGCAAATGCCGCATCTCTTCGGCAGCATCGCGACGGAGCAATTCGGCCGAATACCAGCCCGAGACGAGAGAGAGTCCGAATGTCCCAAGTACATCGGCGAGGGTCTTGGAATCGCGCGGAAACTTGTGACCGAGTTCCATGCCCTCGAAGCCGGCTTCCTTGGCCTCCGCCAAACAGACTTCGAGCGGTGTAGCACCGCCAAGCTCGCGCATGTCGTCGTTGGACCAACCGATGGGGTTGGCGCCGATCCTTACCGCCATTATTCAGTCTCCCGGCCGTTGCGCTTTCAGCGCGGTCTCGTAGTTCGTGCGTGCCGCCCGCACTTCCGCCCGCTCGGAGACTTGCGGCACCGCCACGTCCCACCAATGACCGCCGACTTCCGTGGAGATGACGGGATCGGTATCGATGACGATGACCGTCGTGCGTTCGGCTGTGCGCGCGTCCTTTAGCGCGGCTTCCAGTTCCGCGAGACCTGAGACTTTGCGAGCGGCCGCGCCGAGGCTGGCCGCGTGTGCGGCAAAATCGATCGCCGGAAGCGTCTCGTGCTTCGTATGCTCCAGCAAATTGTTGAAACTCTCGCTTCCCATCGCGCGCTGCAGCCGGTTGATGCAACCGAAGCCGCGATTGTCGAGCACCACGATGACGAGTTTCGCTCCGAGCATCACCGACGTCGCGATCTCGGAGTTCATCATCAGATACGAGCCGTCGCCAACCATCACGATCACGTCGCGGTCGGGGCAGGCAAGCTTGACGCCGAGCCCGCCCGCAATCTCGTAGCCCATGCACGAATAGCCGTATTCGAGGTGATAGCTGCCTGGCAGCGAGGCGTTCCAGAGTTTGTGCAATTCGCCAGGCAGCCCGCCCGCCGCGCAAACCACGATGTCGGAGCGCTGGCCCGCGCGCTGTACGGCGCCGATCACCTGCGCATCGGAGGGAAGCGTGGCGTTCGATGGGGCTGTCGCTTTCGCGGCGTCCCCATTCCATGCGGCCAGCTCGCGTTCGGACAGCGCGCGCCACGCCGCGGGAGAGCGATAGCCGCGGAGCGCTTGCAACAATGCTTCGAGCCCGGCCTTCGCGTCGCAGACCAGTGGTTCGGCACGATGTTTATCGGCATCGAACGGCTGTACGTTGAGACCGACGATGCGTCGCGCAGGATCGCGGAACAGCGCGCCCGAGCCGGTGGTGAAGTCCTGCAACCGTGTGCCGACCGCGAGCACCAGATCGGCTTTGGCTGCAAGACTGTTCGCGGCACTGGTCCCGGTCACGCCGATGGCGCCCATGTTGAGCGGATGGTCGAACGGCAGCGCACTCTTGCCGGCCTGTGTCTCGGCGACGGGAATGTCGTGGCGCTCTGCCAAGGCGGCAAGCTCGGCGGTCGCCTCGGAATAGTGCACGCCGCCGCCCGCGACGATCAGCGGCCTTTTCGCGGCCGCGATCAGGCGCGTCGCTTCGGCAAGTTCGCGTGCGTCAGGGCGCGTGCGCCGCGGCTCCCAGATACGTTCGGCGAAAAAGCTCTCGGGATAGTCATAGGCTTCCGCTTGCGTGTCCTGGCATAGCGCGAGCGTAACCGGTCCACAGGCGGCGGGGTCGGTCAGCACACTGATAGCGCGCGGAAGTGCCGTGATGATCTGTTCGGGCCGCGTGATGCGGTCGAAATAGCGCGACACCGGGCGAAAGCAGTCGTTCGCCGAGACCGTGCCGTCGGCGAAATCCTCCACCTGCTGCAATACCGGATCCGGCCGGCGGTTCGCGAATACATCTCCCGGCAAGAGCAGCACCGGCAGGCGGTTGACATGCGCGACCGCCGCCGCCGTCACCATGTTGGTCGCGCCAGGGCCTATCGACGTCGTGCAAGCCATCATGCGCCGCCGCCGCGATGCCTTGGCGAACGCGATTGCGGCGTGTGCCATCGCCTGCTCGTTGTGTGCCCGATAGGTGTGCAGCGTGTCACGCGCGTGCCACAGCGCCTCGCCCAGCGCCGCGACATTGCCGTGACCGAAGATCGCCCACACGCCGGCGAACAGCGGCTGCACGCCGCCGTCGAACTGCGTGCGTTGCGCCGCGAGGAAACGCACCAGCGCTTGCGCCATGGTCAGCCGGGTCATTCGCTTGCTCTGTCAGGTCGGGCGCGTCGGATGCGGTGCGGATTCCCAGCAGCCGACCGCCGTCTGATCATACTCGATGTTCACGCCGGTCATCATGCCGGATTCATCGCTTGCCAGGAATGCAATCGCCCGTGCCGCCTCATTCGGATCGATCAGGCGGCCAAATGGCTGCTCTGCTGCTGCCTTCTCCAGCCAGCCGTCCTGCGCGCCGTGATAGCGCCGCATGATACTGTCTTCGCCTGGAGTTGCCATCCAGCCGAGATTGAGCCCATTGACGCGGATGCGCCACGGCATCAGCGAAAATGCCGCATTCTTGGTGAGCGTTGCCAATGCGCCCTTGGAAACGCTGTAGGGCGTCAGGAACGGCTGCCCGCCCAGCGCCGACATCGACTGAATGTTGACGATGGTGCCCGCGATGCCCTCTCGGCGCATGATCGTTGCGGCGCCCTGTATCAGGAAAAACGGTGCACGCAGATTGACCGCCATCATCCGCTCGAACAGCTCGGGCGAGGTATCGAATACCGTACCGCGATCGGTCATTCCGGCGGCATTGACCAGGATGTCAACGCGCCCAAAAACTCTGTCCGCGGCGGCCATCACGGCGCGTGCTTGATCGAGGTTCTGGAGATCCGCCTGCACGTATTCGGCACGGCACCCAGCCTTCGAGAGGTCCGCCGCCACGGCCTTCCCGTGCTCGGCGTTGCGGCCGCAGATCACGATCCCCTTGGCGCCGCGTGCAGCGAACAGCCGCGCCGTTGCCTCACCCAGCCCTTGCGTGCCGCCCGTGACGACGGCGACCTTGCTGTCGAGCCGCGCCTGCGCCGCGTCCATCGTTTCCTGCTTCCTTTCCTGCCCTCGTTTCCACCGATGGAAGGGTAATTTGGTTGTCGGGTCAATGCGCTGTACCCTAATGTGTGCCCGCCGGGAGGATGCGATGCGGATCGGATTGCTTGGAGCGGGCCGAATCGGCTGCATTCACGGGGGCAATATCGCTGCGCACCCGCGTGCAAGCCTCGCTGCGGTCGCCGATGCCGATGCCGCAGCCGCGCAGCGCCTCGCGATGGCAAGCAATGCTACGATCGACACCGTCGATTCGATCATCGCGGCGCGTGACATCGACGCGGTTGTCATTTGCACGCCGACCGACACCCACGCAGACCTGATCGAGCGCGCGGTGCGGGCCGGCAAGGCGGTATTTTGCGAAAAGCCCGTCGATCTCAGCGCCGCGCGCATTCGTGCCTGCCTCGACGTCGTGCGCGGCGCGCACGGCAAGCTGATGATCGGCTTCAACCGGCGTTTCGATCCGAGTTTTGCAGCTCTGCAGACCCGCATCGGCGCCGGCGAGATCGGTGCGGTCGAACTCGTAACCATTCTGTCGCGCGACCCATCGCCGCCGCCGGCGAGCTACGTCGCGCGGTCCGGCGGATTGTTCCGCGACATGATGATTCACGATTTCGACATGGCGCGCTTCTTGTTGGGCGAAGAGCCGGTTGAAGTGCATGCCGTCGGCTCGTGTCTGATCGATCCCGAAATCGGCGCGGCCGGGGATGTGGACACAGCGGCGGTCCTGCTCAA
>JBBWZU010000335.1:0-3630 GCA_039649225.1 Hyphomicrobiales bacterium
TCACCGCGAAGGTCGGAACGGGACCTGTCGCGGTCGGCTATGCGCTTGACGTCGAGCTCAAGGTCGATCTGCCCGGGCTGGAAAAATCCGCCGCCGAGGAGATTGTTGCCGGCGCGCACGAGCGCTATCCCTATTCCAAGGCGACGCGCGGCAACATCGAGATTAAGCTAACGATGATCTGATCCGTCGCGTCCAGTAACCAAAAGACATCCGGTGCCGAAGTCCTTCCGAACAACTTACGATCGAGTCGTGATCGCGGCCCCGGTCACCATCCCGTATGTGCGCTACTCCGTCGAGAGCGCGCAGTGGTGGATCGGGCGCGCGCTGAAGTCGCTGGTCGAGACTGCCGGGATCGCGCCGCGCGACATCGACGGGTTCTGCGTCTCCAGCTTCACCATGGGTACCGACAGCGCGATCGGCTTGACGCAGCATTTCGGCCTCTGCGTGCGCTGGCTCGACACCATCCCGCTCGGCGGCGCGAGCGCGATTGCGGCGCTTCGGCGCGCGGCGCGGGCAGTGCAGTCGGGCGACGCCGACATCGTGGCCTGCGTGGCGGGCGATACCAACCATGTCGACACGTTCCGCAACACGCTGGAGAATTTTTCGCGCTTCAATCAGGATGCGGTCTATCCCTACGGGGCGGGCGGCGCCAATGCGAGCTTTGCGCTGATTGCGCGCAACTACATGCGCACCTTCGGCGCGCGGCGCGAGGATTTCGGCAAGATCGCCGTGTCGCAGCGCGCCAACGCGCTGCGCAATCCTCACGCTCTGATGAAGGCGCCGCTGACGATCGAGCAATATATGACGGCCCGGCCGATTGCGGATCCGATTCATCTGTTCGATTGCGTGATGCCTTGCGCCGGCGCGGAGGCTTTCCTGGTGATGCGCGAGGACACCGCAGCCGCGCTGAAGCTTCCTGCCGCCAAAATTCTGGCGACGATCGAGCGCCATAACGCTTTCGGCAACGATCCGGTTCAGGTTCGCGGCGGATGGGCGATGGACGTCGGTGAGCTCTATGCGATGGCGGGCTTGAAGCCTGACGATCTCGATTTCGTTCAGACCTACGACGACTATCCGGTGATCTCGATGATGCAGTTCGAGGATCTCGGTTTCTGCCGCAAGGGCGAGGGACCCGACTTCGTGCGGCAGCACGATTTCACCATTGACGGCAGCTTTCCGCACAACACCTCGGGCGGCCAGTTGTCGGTTGGACAGGCTGGCGCTGGCGGCGCTTATCTTGGGCTGGTCGAGGCGTTACGCCAGGTGCTCGGCATCGCGGGGCCGACGCAAGTCAAGGACGCACGCGTCGGGCTCGCGTCGGGCTTTGGAATGATCAACTATGACCGCGGCCTTGCCTCCGGCGCCGCGATCCTCGCGGGACCTGCCTCATGATCGAGCCGATCACGCGGCCGCGCCGCAAGAATCCGCTGTTGCGGACGCGGCTGCCGGCGTCGCCGCCGAACGCGCGCAGCCGCACCGCGCATGGGTTCACGCGGGCCGCGGCCGAGGGACGCTTCGTCCTGCAGCGCTGCGGCACCTGCAGTGCATACTCTTATCCGGCGCGCGAGGCCTGTCCGGCCTGCCTTTCGGCGGACCTTGTCTTCGTGGATGCGCCGCGGCGCGGAACGCTTCTGTCCGAAACGACGGTGCGTGTGCCGGCGGACGTCTATTTCCGCGAACGCGCGCCGTGGCGGATCGGCCTCGTGGGGATGGAATGCGGACCGACAATGGTCGCGCACCTGCATGCCGACTGCCAGGAAGGAAAGTCGGTCGTGATGTCCCTTCAACTCGACAAGAGCGGCCAGGCGGTCGCCTTTGCGCATCCCGAGCACGAGACAGCCAACATGACGGACGATAGGCAATGGCGCGAAATGACAGCTGATCCAAAGTTCCGGCGGGTGCTGGTGACGAACGGGCGCAGCGCCATCGGCCAGGAGGCAGTTGCGGCCCTCAAGGCAGCCGGTGCGGCCACGATCTTCGTCGGTCTCGCCGAGCCGTGGAAGCCGTTTCGCGGTGAAGATGCGTTGCGGACATTGCAGGGCGTCGAGATCGTGCCGCTCGATGTCGGGGACGAAAAGTCCGTTTCCGACCTTGCGGCCGACATCGCCGGCAAGGTCGATATTCTGGTGAATACGGCCGAGCATATCCGCGCCGGCGGACTTCTCGCGCGCCGAACCAGCGTCGTGCGCGATGAGATCGACCAGTCGTATTTGGGTTTCGTGCATTTGGCGCAGGCGTTCGGGCCTGCGATGCGGATGCGCGGCGCGGACGGCGTCAACAGCGCGGCCGCGTGGGTCAACATCCTGTCGGTCTATGCGCTGGAGAATTGGCCGGCCTATGGCGCCTATTCGGCCTCGCAGGCGGCGTGTCTCTCGCTGTCGCATTGCCTTCGGGCCGAGCTTCGGCCGGGCGGCGTGAAGGTGATCAACCTGTTCACGGGTCCGCTCGACACCGAATGGTTCCAGACGGTGCCGCCGCCGAAGGTCGCGCCGCGCGTGATCGCCAACGCAATCGTGTCGGCGCTCAAGAACGGGCTTGAGGACGTGTTCGTGGGTGATGTGGCCGAGGACATTCGGCAGCGCCTCGCCGCGAATCCCAAAGCCGTCGAGCGTGAGCTCGGCGCGTAAGCGTCATCGTGGTGAAAGCGGGAGAAGCGGCGTGGACAGCAAGAGCCTCTTGGATTTCGCCGGCGCGGTCGCGTCCGGCGCCGTGCGTGTCATCGATCTGACGTTCACGCTCAGCCCGGACTTCCCCGTCATCGTGCTGCCGCCCGAGTTCGGGCAAGCGGCTCCGGTGCGTATCCAGCAGATATCGCGCTACGACGACGCCGGGCCTGCCTGGTACTGGAACAATCTGACTTTCGGCGAGCATACCGGGACGCATTTCGATGCGCCGATCCACTGGTTCACCGGCAAGGATCTGCCGAACAATTGCGTCGATACCCTGCCGGCGCACGACATGATCGCGCCGGCTTGCGTGATCGACTGTTCGGCGCAAGCCGCGCAGGATCCGGATTTCCTGTTGACGATCCCCGTTGTCGAGGCCTGGGAAGGCCGTCATGGCCGCATTCCGGAGCGCAACTGGGTGCTGCTGCGAACGGACTGGTCGAAGAAGAACTGGCGCGACTATGCCAACCTCAAGGATGACGGCGCACACACGCCCGGACCGGATGTGGCCGTGATGCGTTGGCTGGTCGAGGAGCGCGGCGTGCTCGGCTTCGGCACCGAGACGATCGGCACGGATGCCGGCCAGGCCGGCCATCTCGATCCGCCTTATCCGGCGCATCATTTCCTGCATGGTGGCGGGCGCTACGGCCTGCAATGCCTGCGCAATCTCGACCAGCTTCCGCCGACTGGCGCCGTGATCATGGCGGCGCCGCTCAAGATCCAAAACGGCTCAGGCAGCCCGCTGCGCGTGCTCGCGCTCGTGTCGGCGAAAGCTTAGCGCGACTCTCTCTTGCGCAGTTGCGCCTTGAGGGCGCGCAAATCGAACGCCGTTCCCGCGCTCACCGCCTGCGCAGCGAGCGCCTTGATTTCCCCGCGCGCGAGCTTCTTGGTCGACGACAACGGCAGGGAATCCACGAACTCCACATAGGCCGGCACCTTGTGGTAGGCGAGCGAGTCCGCGCAG
>JBBWZU010000338.1:0-3715 GCA_039649225.1 Hyphomicrobiales bacterium
CGCGGCAGTCGTTCAGCGTGCGCAGCACATGCACATGCGGCAGGTTCGCGCCCGGGATGGGAAGGCGCACCGGCTCGGCGCCGGTCGCGAGCAGCAGCCGGTCGTACGGGACCGTGCCGCCGTCGGCCAGCGTCAGCGTGTTGTCTTTCGGATTGATCGTCGCGACATCGGTCTTCAGTCGCAGATCGATATGGTTGTCGCGGTAGAAATCATCCGGCCGCAGCGGCAGCCAGTCTGCTGGCGCGCTGCCGGCGAGATAATCCTTGGAGAGGTTCGGCCGGTCGACCGGCGGCGCATCGTCATTGCTCAGCATCACGATGCTGCCGCGAAAGTCCTGACGCCGCAGCATCTCGGCTGCTGCGAATCCGGCCGCGCCGCCGCCGACGATCACCATCTTGTCCGGCACGTTGGACGGCGTGCCGCGCGGCTTGGGCTTTGGCGCGATCGTCTCCTTGACGAGAACCGTGTCGCCCTGCCGCTCGACCTTCCAGCAGGCGAGCGGGCTCAGCGCCGGTGCGTGCAGCGCCTCGCCGGTGCGGATGTCGAAGCAGGCGTGATGCCACGGGCAGCGGACCGCGCCGCCGTCCACGACGCCCTCGGCGAGAGGCCCGTGATAATGCGTGCATTCGGCGCCGATCGCGAACACCTCCGCGCCTGCGCGCACCAGCAGCACGGCCGCGTCGCCGACATGGCCGAGCAGCGATTGACCGTCACTTATGGAGCTGAACCGCACGCCTTGCATGAAATCCGGACCGGAGGGTTTCTTCTCGTCCATGGGGCGCTCCCGTGCTGGCTAAGGCTGGCGACGCATTACACACCCGTCACAACGCGACCGCCAGCATCCGGTTGCTCACGACCTCGTCACCCTGATAAGCCGAATGCCCTTGAGGGCCGCCCATGGACTTTGAACTTTCCGAAGAGCAGCGCGCGATCCAGGACATGGCGCGCGCTTTCGCGCGCGACGAGATGATGCCGCATGCCAGGGAGTGGGACGAGAATTCCACCTTTCCGGCCGAGACGCTGCGCAAGGCGGCCGCGCTCGGTTTTGGCGGCATCTACGTCAAGGACGATGTCGGCGGCTCGGCGCTGACCCGGCTCGACGCCACGATCATTTTCGAGGAGCTGGCGCAGGGCTGCACCTCGACGGCCGCCTACATCTCGATCCACAACATGGCGGCGTGGATGATCGACAACTATGGCGGCGAGGCGGCGCGGCAGAAATTTCTGCCAAAACTCTGCACCATGGAGCATTTCGCCAGCTATGCGCTGACCGAGCCCGGCTCCGGCTCGGATGCCGCCAGCCTGACGACACGCGCGCTGCGCGATGGCGACCATTACGTGCTCAACGGCGCCAAGGCCTTCATCTCGGGCGGCGGCGTCTCGGACATTTATGTCTGCATGGTGCGCACCGGCGAGGGAGGGCCGCGCGGAATCTCATGTCTGGTGGTCGAGAAGGGCACGCCGGGGCTGTCCTATGGGGCACAGGAGCAGAAGCTCGGCTGGAAGTCGCAGCCGACCGCGGCGCTCATCTTCGAGAACTGCCGCGTGCCGGTCGCCAATTTGATCGGCATCGAGGGGCAGGGATTCAAGATCGCGATGGCCGGGCTCGACGGCGGACGCCTGAACATCGCGGCCTGCTCGATCGGCGGCGCGCAGTTCTGTCTCGACCGCACGGTGGAGTACATGCGCGAGCGCAAGCAGTTCGGCACCCGCCTTGCGGACTTCCAGGCGCTGGCGTTTCGCGTCGCCGATTACGCGACCGAGCTGCAGGCGGCGCGGCTGATGGTGCATCATGCGGCCAGCGCCGTAACCAACAAGACGCCCGGCGGCACGCGGCTCGCCGCACAGGCCAAGCGTTTTGCCACCGACGTCGGTTTCGAGGCGGTGAACGGCTGCCTGCAACTGCACGGCGGCTATGGCTATCTGCGCGATCACCCGATCGAGCGCGTGCTGCGCGACGTGCGCGTGCACCAGATCCTCGAAGGTACCAACGAGGTGATGCGGCTGATCGTGAGCCGGGAGATTTTGGGAAATTAGCGGGGCGGTGCCCGCTACGCATCGGCCGGTTTCGCATCCTCGGCCGGCTTGCGTTCCAGCCAGAATCCCGGCGCCTGATACCAGACGCGATCGGCATCCTCGGCGGCGGGCTCGCCGCGATGCAGGGCGTGAATCGGAATGTCCATGGCGCGGCCGCGAAACGCGCCCGTGAGCATCCGTTCCAGCCGGCTGCCGGCTTCCTTGTCGCGCCCGCCCATGCAGGGAAAAATGCCGACGCCGCTGATCGCCGCGGCTTCGAACGCGCCCCCCTGCCGGACCGCGCGCAGCATGAACCCCGACCAGTTCTCGGAGGTCAGCGGTATGATCAGCCGGCCGCCGTCGGCCAAACGATCGAGCCAGAGCGGGGCAGGGTGCGTGGACCCGGCGAAGACCACGATGGCGTCGACCTCGCCCGCGTCATGCGCGCGGCCGTCGCCAGCCACGACCGCGACGTGACGCCACGGCGCGAGATTCACACGCGCCCGTGCGGCGAGCTCGGCATCATATTCGACAGCGGTCACGCGGCCTTGCGGCCCGACCATTTCGGCGAGGATCGCCGAGTAGTAGCCGGTGCCGGCGCCGACCTGCAGCACGCGCTCGCCACGCGCCAGGTCGAGATGATTGAAATTGTGCGCCCAAAAACTCGGCATGCCGTTGTTGAGGCTGCGTGCCGGATCGATCGCGACCAGAATGTCGTGATAGAGCCAGTGCGGTGCATCGTCGGGCGTCATGAATGGCTGGTCGGGCTGGCTGAAGGGCACGATGGACCAGGGACCCGGGCCGAGGAATTTTTCGCGCGGAACGGCCGCGAAGGCATCGATCACCGCCATATTGCGTCGCACCGGCGTCCGCAGCCGCAGATCCTCGGCATACCAGCGTCGAATTGCCACCAAGTCGTTCATCCGGCCTGTCCTCCTGAATGTTTGCACAGGCGGAATGCGGCCCACGTCCGCGCCTGCGGACAGCACGAAAAAAATCTTGCGGGCCTGTCCGCAACCGGCCTCGGCGCGCGCATACTCGGGACAGATGGAACGCTTCACGGAACGCAGCACCCGGAGTGTCGAGACGGTCGACCACACGACCGTCGATGCGGCGCGTGCGATTCATGCCCTGCCGGATACCGACCTGATCCGCCTCAAGGCGCTGGCGCGGCTGTGGAGCCGCGGGCTTCCCGGCGGCATCGGCTGGGCCGACGTGTTGAACGAGGCGATCGTGCGCGTGCTCGACGGCTCGCGTCCCTGGCCGCGGCATGTGCCGCTGCTGGCGTTTCTGTCGGGCGTCATGCGCAGCATCTGCGATGATTTTTGGCGCAAGGCGCGGCGCGAGCTGCTGGTCCGCAAGGGCGACCAATGCGCGCCCCGCGTGCCGGCCGAGGAAGCGACGGCCGCGCCCGATCCGGAACGGATACTTGCAGCCGCGCAGGCACTGGCCGAGGTCGATCGCCTGTTCGCGTCCGATCCGGGCGCGCTCAAGATCGTCGCCGGGCTGGCCGAAGGACTGACGCCCGGCGAAATCTGCCGGACCTACGCGATGACCGAACTCGAATACGACACGACGCGCAAGCGGATGCGGCGCAAGCTGTTGCGCCATGATCTCGCGTGGAGCAGGCCGGGGAGCAGGCGATGAAAGACTGGCGCCCCCCTATCGATCTCGACCGGCTGACGGCGGCGCTCGGCGC
>JBBWZU010000352.1:0-2675 GCA_039649225.1 Hyphomicrobiales bacterium
CTCGCCGAGCAAGCGAGATCATTGCAAGCTTAAGAAATCTCAGCTCCACGAAAAGACACTCGAAAGCTACGCCGCCACGGAGGCGTAGAGGCGTTCCGCGACATCCCGGGCGACTTTGAATGCCGCATCGAGGCGATCAATAGTCTCGCTATATTCCCCAGGGGTTATCACCGGCGCAGCGTGCTCAAGCGCTTGTGCAAGGTGCGATAGTTGGCGCAGCCCGAACAATCCAGATGCACCCTTCAGAGTATGTGCTTCAAGCGTGATGCGAGCACGATCGGTGTCGCAGGACAATTGCCGCAGCAGCGCGAGCCGAGCCGCAGTATCAGCCGTAAATACGTCGAGTGTGGCGCGCACGCCTTCCGCGCTGATATCATCCGCCAGCTCGTCGAAGATCGCGCGGTCGAGGATCGGTCCAAGATCGGCCAGCGCGACGTCCGCCGGCAGCGTGGCTGCCCTATCGATCGGCGCCGCGGGCCCAAGTCGCGGCGTTTTGTCGCCAGTCGCCGCGGCGTGAGGGACGAGCAGGCGGGTGACCAGCAGGACGGACAGCTTCTCTATCAGCGTCTTTCTTCGAATTGGTTTTGGTATGAACTCGTTCATGCCGGCATCCCGGCATGCTTTCATGTCGTCGGGGAAAGCATTCGCCGTGAGCGCGATAATCGGCGTGGCGGCGCGCGGCCCGCCCAGCGCACGGATCGCCCGGGTGGCATCGAGCCCGTCCATCTCCGGCATCCGCATGTCCATGAACACCACATCGAAAGCTCCGCCGGACACGTATTCAAGCGCCTGGCGGCCGTCGTCGGCGATTGTCAGCTCGAGCCGCAATCCCTGTACCAGCTTGGAGAATACCAATTGATTGGTTCTGTTGTCTTCCGCCAGCAGAACGCGCAGCGGCCGATGCAGGCGTGCCAGCATCTCGGCGAACTCGTCGTTGCCGATGCCATTGCCGCCTTCCACGAATGCCGCAGCATCGGTTTTCGGCAAAGTCACAGTGAAGGTGAATGCGGTGCCAACGCCGAGTGCTGATTCAACCTCGATGGTGCCGCCCATCTGCTCGATGATCCGCTTCGAGATTGCCAGGCCGAGCCCCGTGCCGCCGAATTTGCGATTGATCGATGAGTCGGCTTGAGCAAATTCCTTGAACAACATGTCGATCTGGCTCGGCGCGATACCAATGCCGGTGTCGCGCACGACGCATTCCAGTGTCGCGGCAGCGGCGGTTTGCGCGACGCAGCGTGCTGCGATTTCCACGCTGCCCGTCTCGGTGAACTTGATCGCGTTCGTAACCAGATTGAGAATGACCTGACGCAGACGTGGCTGGTCGCCCATCAATGCCGGAGGGAGTGTCGTATCCAGGCTTGTGGAGATATCCAGGCCCTTTTCGACAGCCTGCGCCTCGAGGATGCTCACCGCGTGGTCGATCAACGCCACCGGCGAAAATGGCGCGGTCTCGAATTCGACCTTGCCGGCGTCAAGCTTTGAGATGTCCAGGATATCGTTGAGCAAGCGCAACAGGCTGTTGCTGGAATCATGAATCGTATCGATGATATGTTTCTGCTCGACGTCCAGATTTGTGTTCAGCAGCGCCGCCGACAGCCCGATGACCGCGTTCATCGGCGTGCGAATCTCGTGGCTCATGATCGCCAGAAATGACGACTTCGCTTTGGTTGCCGCCTCGGCGCCGCGCGCATCCGCGCGCGCCAACTCGACGTCCTCGATCGCACGCAGACGCGCAGCCTCCGCCTCCTTGCGCTCGGTGACGTCCTCGTACACCGCGACCAGGCCGCCATCGGCCATCGGCCGCTGCGACGTCGCAATGACACGTCCATCGGTCAGATCCTCGGTGAATGAAGACTGCTCAAGCCTTGCCGGACCGGCTGCGGACCGGTCGGTGACCAAAATGGGACCGCTACCGATATCGGCACGATATTGCTCGATGGCCTGGAGCGTCGTGCCGGGCCGGCCGAAGTCGTGCGGCAGGCCGAACATCTGCAAGTAGGTCTTATTGCAGACGATGAGCTGCTGCTTTGCATCGAACATGCAGAGCCCGTGCGTCATATTGTTGAGCGCGACGTCCATTCGGCCGTTGAGTTGCTTGAGCTCGATTTCGCGCGCCAGGAGCGCGATGGCATTGCCTTTGAATATCGCGACGGCACGCGCGATCTCGCCGACTTCGTCGCGATCGTCACATGACGGAATGGCCGCAGTCGTGTCGTTTTTCGCGAGCCGCGCCATGGCCTGGGTGAGGTTTGCAAGCCGCAGGAGAATCTTGCGTGTTGTCGTCAAGCCGATCGGGCCGATGAGCGCAATTGCGATCAGCGCGGATACCAGCACCCAAATCGTCAGCGATCTCACCGCCGCGCTGACTGATTGAATGGCTTCCTGCGCCTCCTGCAAGCGCAAGTCGCGATACGCCCGCGTGTAGAACTGCATCCTTGCTGCGCTGCGACTATACGTTTCGACCTGAGCGACGGCGATATCCTGTGCGAACTCGTTCGCGTAGAAAAACACCTTCTCGGATGCTTCGAACAAGGCCGGCAGGCTGTCGGAAATCCGAGTTTCCAGGCTGTCGAGGACCGGGCTATTTGTCTGTGCGCCAATAGTTGCGATGAGCTCGGTTAGTTTCAGCTTGATCGCCTCAAGCTCCTGGTGCTGGCCCTGAAGCCGCAGGC
>JBBWZU010000355.1:0-8248 GCA_039649225.1 Hyphomicrobiales bacterium
CCCTTGCTCTTGAAGGCGCCGCCCGAGCCGGTCATCGTCGCATTGGCCACTTTCGGCATCGACAGCGCGCTGACGATGGTGCGCTCCGGCTTGTAGGTCGTACCGTCCTGGCTGATCCGCTTCAGCGCCTCGAGATCGCAAACCTGCTCGAACCGCGCGTCGGGGTCGAGCGTTTTGAGCACGCTTTCGACCTTCGCATCGTTCGCCTGCGCATTCGAGGCAAGTTGAAACAAGGTCGTGAACACGAATGCAACGCGATGCACCGTCTCAAACTCCCGGCCCGTGAGATGATTCGTCCCCGCCATTTGCACGATCTTCGCCGCGCGGGCAAGCGATCAACTGTGGCAACAGGAACTCAACCCACGAGCGCAGCGCGCGCCGCAACGCCCTTCGTGTCGGCCAAAATCATGTCGGCGCCCTTTTCGGCAATCATGATCGTGGCGGCATTGGTGTTGCCCGAGACGAGCGCCGGCATGATCGAGGCATCGATCACGCGAAGATGATCGAAGCCATGCACACGCAACCGCGCATCGACCACGGCGGCCGGATCGCCGCCCATGCGGCAGGTCGACGTCGGATGATAGGTGGTCGAGCCGCGGCGGCGTGCGAAATCCAGAAGATCCGCGTCGCTCACGCACCCAGGCCCCGGCTCGTGCTCGGCCTGGATGAAGGATGTGAGCGCCGGCGACGCGATGATTCGCCGCAGCGCACGCAGGCCGGCGACCATCACGTCGCGATCCTTCTGCGCCGACAGATAGCGCGGCTGGATCGCGGGCGGCTGGCGCGGATCGGCGGACGTGATCCGCACATGACCGCGGCTTTGCGGGCGCAGCACGATCAGCGGACAGGAAATGCCCGAAAAGGGATGCAGCGGCCCGCTCATGCTGTCACCCGAGAACAGCATGATGTGACACTGCACGTCGGGCGTCGCGGCGGTCTCGTCGGTGCGAAAGAAACCGCCCGCATAGGCCGCCCCCATCGCAAGCAGGCCGCGCCGTGTCATCATGTAGCGAAGTCCCGCCATCAATCCGCGGCGCTTGCTCGCCAGCAGGTCATTGACGCTGACCGGCTGCGTGCAGCAGTAGGCCATGCGGGCATGATAGTGATCCTGCAGATCGGCGCCGACGCCGGGCATGTCGGCAATGACGCCGACGCCATGCCGTTGAAGCAGTGCGGCGGGGCCGATACCAGAGAGCTGCATCAATTGCGGCGTGTTGAAGGCGCCGCCCGCAAGGATGACTTCGGCGACCGAGCGCGCGATGAACGTCTGGCCGCCCAACATATATTCGATGCCGATCGCACGGCGCCCGTTAAAGGAAACGCGCGTTGCGAGCGCGCCCGACACGACCTTGAGATTTTGGCGCCGCCGCGCCGGCTTCAGGTAGCCGACCGAAGCCGAGCAGCGGCGGCCATTGCGTGCGGTGAGCTGGTAGTAACCGAAACCTTCTTGGCGTTTGCCGTTGAAATCCGGGTTGCGCCGATAGCCTGCCTGCTCGGCCGCCGCAATGAAAGCATCACAGATCGGCACCGGCTCCATGTCGGAGACCGCCAGCGGCCCAGCCGTGCCGTGCAGATCGTCCGCGCCGCGCGCCTGATCCTCGGCCTTGCGGAAGTACGGCAGCACGTCGTCATACGACCAGCCGGCATTGCCGAGCTGGCGCCAGCGATCGAAGTCCTCCGCCTGCCCGCGAATATACAGCAACCCGTTGATCGATGAGGAGCCGCCCAGCACCTTGCCGCGCGGCTGGATGATCGTGCGGCCGTGGCACTCGGCCTCCGGTTCGGACTGATAGAGCCAGTTCACGTGCCGATCGGTGAAATGCCGGCCGTAGCCGAGCGGAACGTGAATCCAGAAATTGCTGTCCTCGCCGCCGGCTTCGAGCAGCAGCACGCGATGCTGTCCGCTTGCGGTCAGCCGGTTGGCGAGCACGCAACCCGCCGAGCCGGCGCCGACGATGATGTAGTCGAAGGTCTCCACGCGGCGCTGCGCGCTACGCCGCAACGGCGGTGAGCGCCTTCGCGCTCGCGTCAGCTAAAATCATGTCAGACGCCTTCTCGCCGATCATGACGCAGGCCGCATTGGTATTGCCGGATACGACTGTCGGCATGATCGACGCATCGGCAACCCGCAGGCCTTCGAAGCCGCGCACGCGCAACCGCTCGTCGACCACCGCCGTCACATCGGAGCCCATGCGGCAGGTCGAGGTCGGGTGGAAAACCGTCGTGCCCTTCTGCCGCGCGAACTCCAGCAGGTCCGTATCGCTGACGACGCTCTTGCCCGGCACGAGTTCCTCGACAATGTAACGCGTCAGCGCCGGCTGGCCCATGATCTTGCGCAAGAGCTGCATGCCGGCGGTCACCACGTCGCGATCGATCGGATCGGACAGATAACGCGGCTGGATCGCGGGCGCTTGCGCCGGATCGGCCGACTTGATGTGCACAAAGCCGCGGCTCTCGGGGCGCAACTGGCATACCGATGCAAGGAAGCCCGGAAAGGGATGCAGCTTCTGCCCGACCGCATCGGCGCTGAACAGAATGAAATGCAATTGCACGTCCGGCGTTGCCATCTTGGGATCGGTCTTGAAGAAGCCGCCCGCATAGCCCGCACCGACGGTGAGGAAGCCTTTGCGGAACAGCGCATAGCGCAAGCCCGCGCCGACGCGGCCGGCGAGGCTTCCCATCATGTCGTTCATGGTGATGGGCTCGGCGCAGCGATAGTTGAAACGGGCCTGATAGTGGTCCTGCAGGTCGGCGCCGACGCCCGGCATGTCGGCGACCACGTCGATGCCATGCTGGCGCAGCAGGTCGCCCGGACCGACGCCGGAGAGCTGCAACAGCTGCGGCGAGTTGAACGCGCCACCCGAGAGGATCACCTCGGCGTTCGCACGCGCGACGTGCCTGCCGTCGCCTTGTGTGTATTCAACGCCGACCGCGCGGCGGCCTTCGAACAGAACGCGCGTCGCCAGCGCGCCCGACACGACAGCGAGATTGCCGCGCTTGCGCGCCGGCTTGAGATAGCCGCGCGCAGTCGACCAGCGCCGCCCCTTGCGGGTCGTGAGCTGGAAATAGCCGGCGCCCTCCTGGCTGGCGCCGTTGAAATCATCGGTGCGCGGATGTCCGGCCTGCTCGCAAGCCGTAATGAAGGCATCGCACAGCGGATGCGGCTCGCTGACGTCGGAGACGCTCAGCGGTCCGCCGACGCCGTGCAGGTCGTCCGCGCCGCGCTGCTGGTCCTCGGCCTTGCGGAAATACGGCAGCACATCCTCGAAGCTCCAGCCGGCATTGCCAAGCTGGCGCCAGTGATTGAAGTCTTCCGCCTGGCCCCGAATGTACAACAGCCCGTTGATCGACGACGATCCGCCCATCACCTTCCCGCGCGGCTGGATGATCGAACGCCCGCCGAGCTCGGGCTCCGGTTCGGAACTATAGAGCCAGTTGTGGCGCGCATCAGTGAACAGCTTGGCATAGCCGACCGGAATGTGGATCCACAGATTGCGATCCTCGCCGCCGGCTTCGATCAGCAGCACGCGGTGGCGGCCCGACGCGGTCAGGCGGTCGGCCAGCACGCAGCCGGCCGAGCCGGCACCGACGACGATGTAGTCGAATGAACCTTGCACGGTTTCCTCTCGGTCTATTTTCAATTCTGTTTATTTTGTTGTCGTTCGCTTTGCGACCAGAAATACGCAAAGGCCGATCAGGCACAATAGCATCATCGCGCCCGCGAACACTGCGGGCGCCGCGGGGCTGCCCGATAGATCGCGCGCGAGCCCGGCGCCGCCGGGCAGCAGCGCCAAGGCCGCATAGTAGCAAGTGAAGAAGAGTCCCATGCCGACGGCGCGCGATTCCGGGCGCAACGCCTGAGCCGGCAACGCCATGATCATTCCGGCCGGCGCGCCGATCGCCAGCGCGATCACGCCGAACGCGATCAGCGGAGACGCCACGAAGGGCAGCGCGAGCGCCGCCAGTGCGGCAGTCGAAAAGCCGCCCGCCATGAACAAATTCGGCCGGCCGAACCGCTCCACCACGTAGCCGGCGAGCGGGATCGATGGGATCAGCACCCAGCCGATGAGGCTCACGATCCAGCTCGCATCGACCAGCGCGTAGCCGCGCGCGGTAAACAGCTCCGGCACGAAGCTGATGAGCACGATGTAGGCGACATTGTAGAAACCCCAGATCGCGGCGGCGACGCCGACCAGCAACCATTCCCGCCCGGTCAGCTCGAGGCGAAAGCGCGCCGCGGACGGCGCTGGAGCATGCGGCGGATCGCGATACGCGAACGCAATGAGGAGCATCGAGGCGACCGACACGAACGCGCTGAGATGCATGACGGCGCGCCAGCCGCCAGCAGCCGCAAGCGGCCCGAATGCCACCAGTCCGACCGCAAGGCCGAACGGCCAGCTTGTCACCAGCAACGCCATCGCGGTCACGATTTCGCGCCCGGCAAACCAGTCCGCGATCATCTTGGTGCACATGACATTGAGCAGCACGGCACCGGTGCCGGCGATCAGCCGCCCTGCCGCCGCGGCCGCGAAGGAAGAGCTGACCGCCATCATGGCGGCGCCGAGCGCCATTAGCACCAGTCCGGCGAGCACCACCTGCTTGGCGCCGAACCGCTGCCCGAACAGGCCGCCTGGCAAGGCGATGACGACGCCGGGCAGCATGTAAAGGCCGATCAGCGCGCCGAGCGCCGCAAAATCTATTTCCAACGCATCGAGCAGGAACGGGCCGGTCGACGCCACGGTCTGGAACTGCAACGCCATCGTGGTCCGCGCCAGAAACAGCACGGCCAGCATCAGCCAATGTTTTTGGATGGTCGGCATTGAGGGGAATCCAGCGGCGCGCTGATCTTGGGGCTAAGCCCCATTCCGCGCAAGGTGATGCACGGGCTTGATGGCGTGCATCGCCGGCTCCATGCAGGCGTCGTTACTCGTCTCGGCGGTCTTGGGAAGGCCTCGGCGATGTTACGAGCATCGCCGGAGCCGTTTTCGTTATTGCCGGGTCGGCTGCTCCTTCGTCTCATGCTGGTCTGCGCACTTTGTCTGGATCTCGCGCCAGACATCGACCGGTCCCCAGCCTTCCTCGGTGATACGGCGGACAAGCTCGTTCACGAAGGCGAGTTCGGCGCGCACCATCGCAACGCGGAACTCGCTCTCGACCACAAACAGCGGCGGGAATTTCTGGCGCGCCAGCGGCGCGGGAAGATCCTGTTTCGTCATGGCGCCGATCTCATGCTGCGCAAGCTCGGCGAGTTGCCCTTCCATCTGCCAGACCTTGCCGCTGAGATGCAGCGCGCGGTCGCGCAGCAGCGACACGGCTTCCTCCGGCGGCAGCACCGGCAGCAGCGAGAGTCCCGCCTCGAACTGAGTGAATTCCTTCGTGGGGTGGCGCAGCAGGTCGCGCATCCAGTCGCGCAATTCGTCGAGACCCGATGGGGTCAGCTCATAGACCGTGCGCTCCGGCCGATTGCCGGCGCGCGAGGTCGCCCGCACCATCACGTCGCCGCGCTTCACCAGCGCGTCGATCACTGTGTAGAGCGAGCCGTAACGCAGCTTGATGCTCTCTTCCTTGTGCCGCTCCTTCAGCGTCGCCGCCATTTCGTAAGGATGCATCGGCCGCTCGAACAGCAGCGCCAGCACGGCGAGCGCGAGAGGGTTGGACGGACGGCTGGGCTTGAGCATCTTGGTATCCGCACTCGTTATATTCGCCCACGAATATACGCATACGGATTTCGTTTTCAAGCCAAAAATGCCATCTCAAGATATATCTATTGACTCCTTTTGGAGAATTACGTATCTAAAGATACATCAACAGTAACGGAGAAAGCCATGTTTGGCATGAGACACAGAGATTGCGGCCCCTCCCACGAGGGACATTGGGCCGGCGGACGGCGCTGGCGGCGCCATTTCGGCGGAGACTTCGGCGGCGGTGGCCGCCACGGCATGGGCGGCGGGGAAATGATGCGCGCCGGGCGGATGCTGGCGCAGGGCGACCTGCGGCTGATCGCACTGGCGCTGATCGCCGAGCAACCGCGCCACGGCTACGAGATCATCAAGGTGCTCGAGGACAAGACCGCGGGCTGGTACTCGCCGAGCCCCGGCATCGTGTACCCGACGCTGACCTATCTGGAGGAAGCCGGCTACGTCACGGTGCAGGCCGATGGCGCCAAGAAACTCTACAGCATCACCGATGAAGGCCGCGCGCATCTGGCCGGAAACCAGGACTTCGTCGATGCGGTGCTGGCGCGGCTCGCGGCGATCGGCGAAAAGGCAACGCGCATCCGCGAGCACTTCGCACGGCCGGAATATGATGATGAAGGCCGAGGTCGGCGGCGTGGGCGCGGCGATCGCGGCCGTGGCAATGACGATCGCGATTCAGTGCCGCCGCTGGTGCGCGCCGCGCTGGAGAACCTTCGCGACATCGCGGCCGGACAGATCGAGGCCGATGAAGACGCCGAGACCAAGATCGTCGAAGTGCTGGCGCGGGCCGCGCAGGAATTGAAGAAAAGCTGAATATCGCGGCTGGCTGTAAGAAGTCGCCTTATAGCCAGCCGAGATACATGATATATTGAGGCACGGCCTTGATGAGCCATGCCTCGAAGGCCTGGTCGAGGTTGAGGAGAACAAGGGCCCCTCCTGCGATCAAGACACAGCCAAGCACCGCCTTCCCGCTATTTCCGGCCAGAAGCAAACGGCCGCGCCAGCGCATTTGTGCTTCGCGCGAGAGCTGGCCAAGCAACAGCAGCGGGAGCGCACTGCCCAATCCGAACATCAGCATCATCAACGCGGCCTGTCCAAGATCGCGGCCTTGCGCGGCCAGCGCTGATGCGGTCCCCAAGGTTGGACCGACGCACGGGCTCCACACAGCGCCGAGCATCGCGCCGACGCCGAATTGCCGCGCCAGACCGCCATGCGATGCGTGATCGAACTTTTGCTGCGTCCAGCTGCTTATGGGTCCGGCCGCAAGTGCGACGCGCGCTTGCCAGGGTGGCATCACGAGCACCGCGCCGATCGCGATCAACAGCGCGGCGCCGGCCTGCCGGAACACCTCGCCGTCGAGCCCTATCGCATAGCCGATCGTCGCGACGAACAGCCCGATCGCCGTGAAGGAGACGGCGAGTCCCGCCGCGAGCGCCAGGGGTCCGAACCTGTGTTCTGCGACCGCGGTGCCGAGGACGATCGGCACCAAAGGCAGCACACATGGCGACAAAATCGAGAGAACGCCGGCGGCCAGCGCCAGCAAGAGGTTGACGAAATCCATTGGGTCCTCAGAGCGCTTTTCTGAGGATCGCCGCGACCATCGCGGGACGCGTTTCGCCCGAAGAGCGCAGCTCTTCGGTCTTGCCGCGATAGATGATCAACGTCGTGAGCTGGTGCGCGTTGATTTTGGCGAGCTCGCTTCTGTCCGCGTCGTAGTCGGCGTTGAAGATCGTCAGGTTGTCGAACGCCGAATTCTCCAGCAGCTTTTCGACAACCTGCTTCTGGCGCTGGCACGGTCCGCACCATTTGGCGGTGACCTCGAGGACAAAGGGCTGCCCGGACTCCTGTGCTGCCCGGAAGGCACCTGCCTCGAACGCGTGTCTGTTTGCCGCCCGAGCACGCGGCATCCCGAGCAGGGTCACAATCACGCCACCCAGCACAGTGCGCCGATCAAATCTCATGGTCTTTCTCCTTCAGGGCTTGATTTTCGCGACTCTAGGACCTCAAGTAACTTGAGGTTCAAGCACAATTTTCGGAGATACCCGATGGCGGCGGCGCGAGCTTTGACGATCGGAACGCTCGCGGAGCAGACCGGCTGCACTGTGCCGACGATCCGCTACTATGAAGACATCGGCCTGCTGCCGCCGCCGCGCCGCGGCGCCGGCGGCCAGCGGAGCTACGCGGAAAGCGACTTCGCGCGGCTGACGTTTATCCGCCGATGCCGGGATTTCGATTTTTCGATCGAGCAGGTCCGGGAGCTTGTCGCCCTGGTGGAAGATCCGGAACGCGATTGCGTCGCCGCGAAGGATCTGGCCGAAACACATTTGTCGGCCGTGCGCGCAAAACTGCGCGAACTGCGTGCGCTCGAAAAATCCTTGTCGCAATTCGCCACGGCCTGCGCGGCGCAATGTGCCGGAGGACCGATCCGCGACTGTGTCATTCTCGACGCGTTCTCAAAGCCGGCAGGATGCGGTTGCTGACACTCCGGCACGATTAGATCAGTAGGAGAATATATATTATATACAATCAATGGTTCGGTTTGGCCGAACAAA
>JBBWZU010000359.1:0-3642 GCA_039649225.1 Hyphomicrobiales bacterium
TGCCAGCCGCGCGCGCCGCCGCGTGCAGGGAAAGCCGGAGGTCGCGGAAGCCCAAGCCACGCGTGAGCGCGAAGTGGCGCGCCAGCGCGAGATTGTCGACGCGTTCCTTGCCGCCTCGCGCGGCGGCGACTTCGATGCGCTGCTCGCCGTGCTCGATCCGGATGTCGTGTTCCGCGCCGATCGTCTGGCGGCGCAGATGGGCGGGACCGCGGAGCTACGCGGCGCTGCCGCCGTGGCCGGGACGTTCCGCGGACGTGCTCAGGCCGCCAGGCCCGCGCTGGTGGATGGCGCGGTCGGCGTTGCGGTGATCATGGGCGGAAAGCTGCGCATCGTGCTGCGCCTGACGATCGCCGGCGGCCGGATCATGGCGATCGACGCAACCGCCGATCCCGCGCAACTGCGCCGGCTCGATGTCGCCGTTCTCAATGCATGAGGTGCGCGCCACGCGGGCCGCATCGTAGGGCGGGCAAAGCGACTTGTCCGCCGAAGCCTTCGGGCGAAGGCGGAAGCGTGCCCGCCGCCCGGCTACGCGGGCACGGCGCATCCGCCTTTGCCCGCCCTACGCTCGCTAAAGCCCGCTCACTCGGTGACGATCTTCACCTTGTCGCCGGATTTAAGCGCATCGCCCGGGTTCAGCCCGTTGATGATCAAAAAGCGATCCAGCGGGCGATCGACCACCGACATGCGCGCCGCGAAGCGCTCCGCCGTATCGCCCGGCGTCACCGTCACGACATGCAGGCGCAGCGGCCGCGCGGACGAGACTTCGCCCGGCGACATGCGGCGGAAGGTCGAGACCGAGTAGCGGAACGCGCGGTCGGCCTCCGCGGTCATCTGCTTCGCCGCAAAGATGAAACGATAGACCTCGGCGCCGAAGCGGATCGCATAGAGCCGGAACGTCCACTGATCGCCTTTGGCGAGCGCGGTCGCGGTCGGCAGGCCGTTGATGGCGAAGTCCTCGATCGAGCTCTCGTCGACATTCTCGATCCAGCCCGAGGCGAGA
This sequence comes from Hyphomicrobiales bacterium, assembly GCA_039649225.1. Lineage (GTDB taxonomy): Bacteria > Pseudomonadota > Alphaproteobacteria > Rhizobiales > Xanthobacteraceae > PALSA-894. The sequence continues at coordinate 1,001 of JBBWZU010000359.1, forward strand.
TATTGCGCCAGCGTCTGCTCGGTCGGCACCCGCACGACGTCGAGCCGCAGCGCCTGGTTGGCGTTGTCGCGCACGCCAAGCACGGCCTGCGCGGTGTTCTCGAGCGAGAAGCGGTCGGGCGCCGTGAACGTGAAGGCGAGGCGCGGATGCACGAACTTGCGGCCGCGCACGTAGCCCTCGCTCGGGTCTTCGCCGTAGGGCAGCCCGTCGATGCTGGACAGATAGCTGTCGCGGTCGCGCGCGACGTCGCCCGGCGCATTGTACTGGCGCGCATTCGCGCGCGCGATCTTGAGCCGGTCGGGCGTGCCGGGATGCGAGGAGAGGAAGTCGAGGAAGCGCGGATCGACGCCGCTATTGCTGGCGGTGCGCAGCTCGGCATTGCGCCCCATCGCGGTGAGGAAGCGCACCGCGCCGTAAGGATCGAACCCGCTGCGCGACGAAATGCCGACGCCGACGCCGTCGGCTTCCAGCTCCTGCTGGCGCGAGAAGGTGGCGAGCTGGATCTTGGAGCGCGCCAGCGCCATCGCGCTCATCTGCGGATCGTTGAACACGTCGGTGGCAACGCGGCTCACCAATGCGGCGCGCTTGGCCTGGTCTTCGCGGATCGCCGCGTGGCGCGCGATCACGTGCGCCATCTCGTGGCTCAGCACCGAGGCGAGCTCCGAGGTGTCGTTGGCGAGCGCGAGCAGGCCGCGCGTCACATAGAGCTGGCCATCGGGCAGCGCGAACGCATTGATCGCCTGCGAATTGAGGATGGTGACCTTGTATTTCAGGTTCGGCCGCTCGGAGGCGGCGACGAGCTTGTCGACGGTTTGCGTGATCAGCCCTTCGAGCCTTGCATCCTCGTAGGCGCCGCCATAGGCCGCCAGGATGCGCTGATGCTCGCGCTGCGTCGCCGGCGCGGCCTCCGAGGCCTTCGGCGGTTCCGGCAGGCTGACCTGCGTGGTGGTGACGCGGTCGAAGGTCGCGCAGCCGGCGAGCAGCAACGCGCAAAGCGCCGGCGCGATCAGCCGGCGGGCCGCGGACCGTTGTCGTCCGGACGCTTGCGTTGACAGCTTCACAACTCCGCCCATTCAGTCGCGCTCGATGACCTCAATTGCGCTCGATAACCTCGATCTGCTCGGGACGCGCCGCCTCCACCCAGGGACCGCCCCGCTCCTCGATCCATCCGCGAATCCGCACCCGGCGCCCGTCCAGTGTCTTCGGCGTCAGCCCGGCTGCGGCAAACAGTTTTTCGTTGCGCTTGGCGATCGTGACGGTGAAGTCCTCGGACCAGCGCCGTCCGAAATTCACGTAGATCGTCGCGCCGCTTTCGCGCACCGAAACAACCTTGCCCTCGACCAGCGCGAACCGGCCGCGCCGTTTGAGTACGTCCGAGGGCTCCTCGGCCTTGGCTATGACATAATACGGTTCGGCCCACAGACCAAGCGCTGCGGTGCGGGCGGACTGTTCCAGAGCCTGCAGGATTTTTGCGCAGCCGGCATCGCCGACCCTTGGGGAAACCCGCGCCAGGCCGCGGCCGACGAGGTCCGCCTGGAGCCAGCGCTCGGCGCCGCCCTCATTGATGAAAACATGAGCGGCGAGGCGGCCGTAACGGTCGGTTTCCGCCGTTGTGGCGAGGCGCTTGAGCGTGATCGCGGTTCCGGCGGGCATTGTCGCCGCGTTCTCGCTCTGCTCGATACCCGCAAGGTGTACAATCCGGCCATCATCGAGGGTGATACCGCCATCAGTGGCGTCACCGCGTACGGTTGCGTTTTCGGTTGTCACCAACGGACACGTGCCGCGCGGTTCGGCCGCGGCGCTAGCCGGCAGGCAGCCGCACGCCAGCATGGCGAGCACGCTTCGCAGCATGAGATGATTCGATCGGATCGCCACGCCCAGCCCCAGACGTTCTGAGTCGCAGCGAAGCGTCCCAATGCGGCAGCACTACGGCATGCTCACCATCACGCCAAGATTGCTCAACCCTCCGGCGTGGCGACGTTACGCAACGACGGCCCGTTGATCACGCGTGCGCGATGCCATCTCGCGCGCAACCACGCATGGGCGTGCTCACTCAACGCCGCGAGCCGAAAGCTGGTCGATTTGCTGGTTCCGACATCGACCAGCATGTCGACCGTCATACGCCGTCCGGTCCAGAGCTGCGCCATGAAGCCGCTCTCCGGCGAACAGGACTCGATCGCCGTGATGGCCTGATTGTCGAACAGTCCATTGGTCACTTTGTCGACCAGCAGCGCGCCGGGAGAATATTTGGCGAACTCCGCGTCGAACGCGGTCTTCCACGTGTAGGCCATGCTGCCGCTATAGAGCAGCACTTGCGCGGCGATCGGCCGGCCATCGAGGCGCAGCAGCGCAACCGAGGCATTGCGGTGTTCGCCAAGATCGCCGATCAGGCGGCGCGTGAACGCGGCATCGTCCGGGTCCGATAACAATGCGGTCCCCTTCGCGCCCTTCCAGCTGCGCGCCTCCAGATCCAGAAACACTTCGAAAGCCGCGCGCGCGCCGGCTCCCGAGCGATCATTCGCGATGTCGACCGCGCCGCACGATGACAACCGGTTCCAGTCCTGCCGCAGCTTCTTCCCCGTCGAGCCCGAGCGCTTGCGCTCGGATGCCGCGCTAAGAAAAGGCCGCGGCTGTTCGGAGAG
>JBBWZU010000379.1:0-9734 GCA_039649225.1 Hyphomicrobiales bacterium
GACGGGCAGGGCGCGGGCACGATCGTGAATGATGACGTGGCGGCGTCCGCCACGCTCTGGATCAACGAATTCCATTACGACAACAGCGGAACGGACGCTGGCGAGTTCATCGAGATCGCGGGCACCGCCGGAATGGACCTGACCGGATACTCGCTGGTGCTGTACAATGGCGGCACCACGGCGGCGCAAGCGGCCGCGGCAGTCGTTTACGATACCAAGGCGCTGAGCGGGATCATCGCCGATCAGTCCAACGGCTTTGGGACCATCAGCTTCTCCTATCCGGTCAACGGCATTCAAAACGGCTCCCCGGACGCAATCGCGCTGGTCGGCCCAAACGGGGTGGTCCAGTTCCTGAGCTACGAGGGCGTCGTCACGGCGAGTGGCGGTCCGGCCAACGGGCAGACGAGTACCGATATCGGAGTGTCCGAACCGGGCGACGTCACCGGGCAGTCGTTGCAGCTCACCGGAACTGGCACGCAATATAGCGATTTTACCTGGCATGTGGAGCAGGCGCAGACATCGGGCGCCGTGAATGCCGGCCAGAATTTTGGCGCGCCGTCACCGACCGTCTCCATCGCCGACGCATCCATCACGGAAGGCGATGGCGGCACGAAGGTGCTCACCTTCACGGTGACCCGGAGCGACACCAGCGGCGCGTTCTCGATCGACTACGCGACCACGGACGGGACCGCCGCTGCGGGCAGCGATTATGTGGCGAATTCCGGCACGCTGAACTTCACGGCCGGGGGCGCTGCCAGCCAGCAGATCTCGATCACCATCAATGGCGACACCACTGTCGAGCCGAACGAGACCTTCACGGTCAACCTTGGCAACCTGGCCAATGCCACCGGCACTGCGACCATCGGCGACGGAACCGCGACCGGCACGATCCTCAACGACGACGTGACGATAACCCGCATCTTCACGATCCAGGGCAGCGGCCACACGTCGGCCTATTCCGGCCAGATCGTGACGACGCAGGGCATCGTCACGGCCGTCGACAGCAACGGCTTCTACATTCAGGACGCCACCGGCGACGGCAATGCCGCCACCTCGGACGGCGTCTTTGTTTTCACCAGCAGCGCGCCGGCCGTCACGATTGGAAGCCTCATCAATGTCTCCGGCACGGTGCAGGAATTCGTCGCGCCGGGCTCCGATCTCGGCTCGCTGTCGGTCACTGAAATCGGCGGGAGCCCGACCGTCACGCTGCTGTCGACCGGCAACGCCCTGCCGGCGCCGGTCGTCATCGGCGGCCCGGGTGGCCTTGTCCCACCGAGCAGCGATCTTGCCGCCGGCGCTGCGTTCTTCGAGTCGCTCGAGGGCATGCTGGTCAAGGTGGTGGCGCCGCAGGCGACCGGGCCGACGAACCAGTTCGGCGAGATCTTCACGGTTGCCGACAACGGCGCCAACGCCACCGGCGTGAACGGCCGTGGCGACATCCTGATCTCCGGCGGGGCGACGAGCTTCGGCAACACGGACACGGTCGGCGGAGACTTCAATCCCGAGCGCATCCAGATCGATCCCGGCCTCGGCCAGGCGACGCCGGATGTCAGCGTCGGCGCGCGGCTCAATGACGTGACCGGCATCGTGAGCTACAGCTTCGGCAATTACGAAGTGCTGGCGACAACGCCGGTGACCGTCGCGAGCGCCAGTCCCCTGGTCAAGACCGGCACGACACTGACCGGTGACGCAAGCCACATTTTGATCGCGAGCTACAATGCCGAGAACCTCGACCCGGGTGACGGCGCGGTCCGTTTCGCTTTGGTGGGGAACGAGATCGTCAACAGGCTCAACGCGCCCGATATTCTCGCGCTCCAGGAAGTGCAGGATAACAACGGAGCGGCCGGCGGGACCGGCAGTACCGTGACCTCGGCCTCGCAGACGTTGCAGATGATCGTCGATGCGGTGAACGCGGCCGGTGGTCCGCAATATGCGTTTATCGACAATCCCTTCATCGGCGCCAATACCAATGGCGGAGAACCCGGCGGCAACATCCGAACCGCCTATCTCTATCGGACCGACCACGTTTCTCTCGTCGCAGGGTCCCTGCGCACGATCGGCGCCGACGGCAGCGCGATCGCCGCAGGCCCCGACACGGCGCAGCAGACCGATCCGAACAACCCCTTCTTTGCGTCGCGGCCGCCGCTGGCGGCGGACTTCGTCTTCAACGGCCAGGTGATCACGGTTGTCAACGATCACTTCACCTCGAAAGGCGGCAGCGGCGTCCTGCTGGGTTCGGGTCAACCGCCCTTCGATGCGGGCGAAGTGCAGCGCGCCGCGCAGGCGCAAGCGGTCAACACTTTCGTGGACCACCTGCTAGCCGCGAATCCGAATGCGCGCGTCATCGTCACTGGCGACCTGAACGACTACGACTTCGAGCAGGCCTTGAGCGTGCTCAAGGGCACGGCCTCGATCAGCAACTACACGGCCAATGGCGCCGACCCGTTCAACGCGACGGCAACCTACACGCCCGGCGGAACGCAGGTCCTCAACGATCTGCAAGACACGCTGCCGCTCGACCAGCGCTTCGACTATGTCTTCGAGGGCAACGCGCAGACGCTCGACCATATGCTGGCCTCGAACAGCATGGCATCGGGCGCTCAATTCCAGCCGGTTCACATCAACTCGGAATTCTTCGACCAGACCAGCGACCACGATCCGCTCGCGGGGCTGTTCGCGGTTTCGTCGACCTTGACCAACCAGCAGACCGTGAGCGGACAGCAGAGCTTCACGCTTACCGCCGGCGCAGCGCTGGCGGTCGCGACCGGACCGGCGATTCGCTGGGACCTGACCCCGGCGACGACCGGAACCAACGCGACGGTCGACAATGCCGGCGCGATCAGCGCGGCGAGCGGACGCGGCATCGACACGATCGGCGCGCCGAACAGCAACAATCACTTCACGCTCATCAACCACGAAGGGGCCGGCCTCATTGCGCTCGGTGATGCCATCCGCATCAACGCCGATATTTCGAACGGCGTCGTGGTGATCGACAATGCCGGGACGATCCGCTCGACCGGCACGGGCGGTTCGAACGGCCAGGCGCTCGACTTCAACGCCATCACGGCGGCCAGCGTGTCGACCACGATCATAAACCGGGCGACCGGCATCATCGCGGCGGCGGATGCGGATGCGATCCGGCCTGGCACCAATGCCACGATCAACAATTACGGCCAGATCATCGGCGCCAATGCGCCGGGGAATACCGGCAGCGACGGCATCGACTTCCAGGACCTCGGCTATGGAAGCGTGCACAACTTCAATGGCGGCTCGATCGTCGGAGCGCGGCACGGCATCACCGGCAAGCAGGCCATCACGGTCGATAACGATGCGGGCGCGAGCATCACCGGCCAGCTCGGCTCCGGGATCAATCTTGATACCGCCGCCAACACGATGACGACCGTCAACAATTCCGGCACGATCACCGGCAATGCCGGCGGCACCAGCGACGGCGACGGCATCGATGTCGACGGCCTGATCGCGCTCAACAATCACGGTCTGATCCAGGGCCTCGGCACCTGGACCGGCGGCCTCTCGGAGGCGGTGACCGTCGGCGGCGGTCTCATCAACAACTTCGCCGGCGGCGTCATCTACAGCGTGCAGCGCGCGATCACCGTCGACGACAGCAATCTCGGCAACGCGTTTGCGGCGACGACGATTTACAACGAAGGTACGATACGAGGCGACAGCGGCGAGGCGATATCGATCACCGATACATTTGCCGACACGCTCACCAACAAGGGCGTGATCATCGGCAGCGTCGCGCTCGGCGGCGGCGACGACGTGCTCAATGACTATGCGGGCGCCACCTTCTCGGCCGGCATCGATGCCGGCGGCGGGACCGATACGATCAATCTGTACGGCAGCGGCGCGGGCAATCTCGGCTCGTTCTTCAACTTCGAGAGCGTCGATGTTTTCAGCGGCGACTGGACGATCGGCAGCGAGGGCTTCGGCCTGGTCATGCTGGAGACCGGCGCACAGACATTGCGTCTTGCCGTCGGCACGCTGACAGACGGGCATTTCGATCCGACGATCGCCGGCTTCGGCAGCGATGATCTGCTCGATCTCAAAGGCATCGGCGTCGCGACCCGTGCGACGCTCGGCCCCAACAATGTCCTGACCGTGACCGGCGGCAGCAGCGGTCCGATCACACTGCAGCTCGACCCGGGCCAAAGCTTCGCCGGGGATGTCTTCAGGGTCGCCTCGGACCTTGCGGGCGGCACCTATCTGACGGTTGCTCTCGACCAGGCGCCGGTGGCGCAGGGTGGCTCGGCCAGCGGCGACGAAGACCACGTTATCAGCGGCCAGGTCACGGCGAGCGACCCGGACGGCCTGCCGGCGCCGCCGAGTTTCAGCCTGGTCAGCGGGCCGCAGCATGGAAATCTGATTTTCAACGCGAACGGCAGCTACAGCTACACGCCCACCCATGACTTCAACGGCGCCGACAGCTTCACCTTCAAGGCCAATGACGGCATTCTCAACTCCAATACTGCCACCATCAGCCTGACCGTCAATCCGGTGAACGATGCACCGGTGGCGGCGAACGGCGCTGCGAGCGGCAACGAGGATACGCCGATCACCGGTCAATTGGTCGCGACCGACGTGGACAACACCGCCGCGCAATTGAGCTACAGCCTGGTCGGTCAGGCCCAGCACGGCAGCGTGACGGTGAATGCCAACGGCAGCTACAGCTACACGCCGAACCATGACTTCGACGGCGCCGACAGCTTTACCTTCAAGGTCAGCGACGGCAGCCTCAACGCCACCGCCACCGTCAGCCTGACGGTCAATCCGGTCAACGACGCGCCGGTGGCGGGCAATGACCTGGCCGGCGTCAGGGAAGAACACACAATATCCGCGGATCGGAGCCACGGCGTTCTCGCCAATGACAGCGATGTCGATGGCAACGCGCTGAGCGTCACGGCCGTGACCTTCGGAACCCACACCAGCGCGATCACAGCAGGTCACGCCGCGACCATTCTGGGCGATCATGGCACGCTCACGCTGAACGCCGACGGCAGCTACCGCTATGTCGCCGAGGACGAGCATTCGCACGGTCACGACAACGATCACGGCCACGACGATGACGCGCACTCCGGCGGCTGGCGCTCGGACGACCAGGGGGCGGATCAGGATGTCTTCACCTACGCGGTGAGTGATGGCCACGGCGGCACCACGCAGGCCACCCTCACGGTGACGGTGTTCGAACAAGGTGAGACCTACATCGGCGGCACCAACGGCAACGACGTGCTCACGGGCGGTAATGGCCGGGACGTGCTCGTCGGGGGCGACGGCAACGATACGCTGTCCGGCGGCAACGGCGGCGACACTTTATTCGGCGGCGCCGGGAACGATGTTCTCCGCGGAGGCAATGGCGGCGACCTGCTGTTCGGCGGGGCCGGCAATGACACGCTCTTTGCCGGAAATGGCGGTGACGTCCTCAACGGCGGCACCGGAAACGACATCCTGAATGGCGGCTACGGCAACGACACCTTCGTCTTCGGCGCGGGTTTCGGCCGCGACACCATCGTCGACTTCGGCCACAACGATGTCATCGAGATCGACCACACGCTGTTCGCAAGCTTCAAGAGCATGAACGACGCCCATGCGCTCAAGCAGGTCGGAGCGGACGTCGTCATCACGATCGATGCGAACGACTCAATCACCCTCAATCACGTCAACCTCTCCAGCCTGCACGCGAGTGACTTCCATATCGTCTGAACGCAGGACGGCCGCAGCTTGAGGCCTGATGCAGCGCGTGTCGCTTTGCGCCGCATCGGGTCGTTTCAGCGGTCAAGACGGAAATCGTGCGGGTAGAATGGTGCGTCATGCCGACGCGCCGACTTCCACCATGCGAAAGCCAGAATTGGGAGAGGCGCTGGCGAGAGAATCGGCCTAGCATGCCGCGCGTTGGTTCATCATCGCGCGCCTTGGCTTGCTTCAAGGCATCGGCGCGGTTTTCCTTGCGTTCGAGGTGATCATGAGAAGCCTAGCCTTCCTTCTGGGAGCCATTCTGATTGTTCTGGCGGCGGTCTATTTGCTGATGCCGGCGGATTCGCTGCCGTCGTTCCTGCCGGGCTATGAGGCTGGACTCATGCGTCCGCGCATCAAGCATGGCGTCGCGGCGGGCGTTGTCGGCGTGATGCTGTTCGTGGTTGGCTGGGTGCTCGGCCGCCGCCACGACTAAACAACCTTACCCTCAGGCGACCAGCGCTTCCGGCTTCAGGCTTTTCGCGACCGCGGTTCGCAGTTCCTGGCGCGAGAACGGCTTGTGCAGGAAGCAGGCCGCGCCGCGATCGGCCGCCATCTCGACGATGTCCGACAGCCCCGGGCCGCCGCCATACGCATAGGCCGACATCGCGATGATCGGCACGTCGGGCGCGTCGGCGCGCATCACCTCGATCGTCTCGAGGCCGTCCATGCCGGGCATGAAGATATCGACCACCACGAGATCGAACGCGAAGGCTGCGATCGCGCTCACCGCGGTGTGGCCGCATTCCGCGACCACGACCCGGTAGCCCTCGTTGCGCAGCATCAGCGCCACGGAGTCGCGGAACGACGTTTCGTCGTCGATCACGAGAATGCGCCGCACCAGGAGCCCCTTTGTCGCCTCAGCCTAGGCAAGATGGTTTGCCGAATGATGACGCAACACACATGGTCGCCGGTGCAAAATCTCTGCTCGCGCAACGGCAGCAGACTCGACCCTTTTCACAGTACTGGATTCTTGAATCACGAAGCGGGGAATCTGTCGAGAGGATTTCTTCTTTGCAATGCAGCATCGGCCGTGTTGAATAAGCCAAACTAGGTCTTACTACGGAGGAAACATGGCCAAGCTTATGCTCTATCACGCCTCGCCGTCGCGCTCCTCGGTCGTGCTGTGGATGCTTGAGGAACTCGGCGAGCCGTATGACATCCACCTGCTGAGTCTGCAGAAGGAAGAGAATCGCAAGCCGGATTATCTCGCCATCAACCAGATGGGCAAGGTGCCGGCGCTGCGCCATGGCGACACCGTGATCACCGAGCTGGCGGCGATCTGCACCTACCTCGCCGACGAATTTCCGAACGCCAGGCTCAACGTGCCGATCGGCGCGCCGGCCCGCGGCACCTATCTGAAATGGCTGTTCTTCGGTCCGGGCTGCCTCGAGCCCGCGATGATCGACCGCGCGGCGCCGCGCAAGGAAGAGCCGCGCCGCGCCATGCTCGGCTATGGGGATTTCGACACCACGATGAACGTGCTTGCGGCAGCCGTCGCCAAGGGGCCGTGGCTGATGGGCGAGCAGTTCACCGCCGCCGACGTGGTGCTCGGCGCCAATATCCGCTGGGGCATGATGTTCAAGATGGTTCCCGAGCGGCCCGAGTTCACCGCCTATGCGGCGCGCATCGCCGCCCGTCCGGCGGCCCAGCGCGCCGAGGCGAAGGACAAGGAGATGGCGGCGCAGACGGCGTGAGCCTTTCGTTCTTTCCCTCGCCCCGCGAAGGCGGCATTCCGTAGGGCGGGCAAAGATGCGCAGCATCGTGCCCGCGCACATATCGGCGGCCACGATGGACAATGCCAAGAGAGTTCGGGCCATCATCTCGGGCGATCCGGCAAGATGGCGCTTGCTTGAGGTGGTGCGCTCCCTGCGGCTGCCCGATTGCTGGATCGGCGCGGGCTTCGTGCGGAACGCGATCTGGGACTGCCTGCACGGGCGGGCGCGGTCCTCTTTGTCCGGTGACGTCGACGTCGTGTGGTTTGATCCCGGGCGGACCAATCCATCCGAGGACCGCGAGATCGAAGCTGCGCTGCGGAGGCTGGACCCGTCCGTCGCGTGGGACGTGAAGAACCAGGCCAGGATGCACCGGCGGAACCGTGACGCCCCATACGTTTCGGCTACCGATGCGATGCGCTGCTTTCCGGAGACGGCGACGGCGGTCGCGGTCAGGAGGAGCGAGCAGGATCATTGCGATATTGCGGCGCCGTTCGGCCTCGACGATCTCTTCGGCTTGATCGTCAGGCCCACTCCAAGTTTTGCCGCCGACAAGCGCCAGCTCTACGAGGATCGCATTCAGGCGAAGGGATGGCTGAAAACCTGGCCGCTCTTGCGCGCCGCGTAGGGCGGGCAAAGATCCTCGGCGCTTCGCGCCGTCCGGGCACAGGCTCCGCATCGTGCCCGCGCAGATACCGGCGGGCACGCTACGCTTTGCCCCGCCTACGAATGACGAACTGGATTCTTTTCAATCCGGGTAAACCGCCCGTGGTCCGCGCCGCACTAATCACAAGTGCGCGCGGCTTGGCGCCGCGCTGGTTCGCACTCGAGCGATGCGACGCGCCCGTGCGATGCCGCGTGCCTGGAGAATATCCATGAGCCCGAACATGTTCGGCCGGCCGGCCGATCCCATCAACGAGGATCCAACCGAGATCTCGTCCCCGAACGCCCCCAACGTGAATGTCGCCTATCCGACTTTCAACGACTGGCTCGGCCTCTATAACTTCCACAAGACGATGACGCGCGGGGAGGCCTGGAACCGGTCTCTTTTCACCGACATGAAGGGTTCGTATGAGCGCGCCGTGCTGGAGCAGCTCAACCGCATCCCTAAGACCTCGGTCGGCCGCGCGGTCTTGGTCGAAATCATGCTGGGCCCGTTGTTCGAGGTGCGGATTCTTCCCTTCGATTTCATGGGGACCTGGTCGGTCGGCACCGGCGCGGTGACGCAGGCCTGGAACGAGAAGAACTCGTGGGTCAAAGGCGTTCCGCTTGCCGGACAAACCGCCGACGGAAAACCCTATGTCTCGACCGGCGTCGGCACCGGTACCGGCAGCAGCGCCGACATTTTCTTCACGCCGGGCCGGCACAAGGGAAAGAACGCCGCGGAGGAAACCCTGCTGCACGAACTGCTGCATGCCTCGCGCAAGGTGCGCGGCGTCACGTATCGGATGCCGGTCAGCGGCGGTTACGGCAACATCGAGGAGTTCCTGGCCGTGACCGTCTCCAACATGTATCGCTCGCAGAAAAACGAGTCGCTGCGGGACTATCACGGCTACGAGATCCAGCCGTCGACCTTCCTTGACCTGAAGCTCAGCCCGACGCCGCGCCTGCTGCTCGGCTACATGCGCAACAAGCAGAAGAGCCTGTTCGAACGGCTGGCAAAACTCGACGACGTGCCATTCAATCCGATGAAGCAGGTCATGGCGGAGGGGGACGCTTTGATCCGAAAGATCGAGCACGCGTAGGGCGGACGAGCGCCGTCCTCTTTATCCGGTGACGTGGACGACGCGGCCTTCTTTCCCTCGCCCCGTGAAGCGGGAGAGGGAAGCAAGCCCAGCCCGGATGAGCGACGTGTCCGCCGTAGCGCGAAGGGCGACGGCAATAAAGCTTTCGTGATCCTGCCGCGACCAACCGCGCCCGTCGCGCGCCGCACTAACAAAGCTGCGAGGCGTCCATCGAGCGGCAGTAATCGTCCATGCGTGCGATGCTTGAAAGTGTTCTGCAATCCAGGCTGCGCTGGCCCGCGCTGATCATCCTGGTGATGATCTTCTATCCGCTCTATGGGCACTTCGGCGAGCGGCAGAACCGGCGTGAGGTGCTGGCCGGCGGCAGGGACGCGATCGCGCTGATCGAACGCTCCGCCGGGCTGCAATCCGTGATGCTTGCCTGGGTCGATTCCAACGGCCAGGCCAGAATCGGCGAAGCCCGGACCCGCAAACAAGTGAGCGGACGGGAATTTGCCGGCAAACACGTCGCGATCCAATATGT
>JBBWZU010000381.1:0-21049 GCA_039649225.1 Hyphomicrobiales bacterium
CGGATTGCGCACGTCGAAGATCTGGTAGCACTGGTCGTCGAGCTGATTGTGCGTGACGAAGTCCGCCGCGCCCGACGCCATGTGGACATATTCGCCATCGCAGAACCAGAGCTGGTGCACACCGCGCGACTTGTCGCCCGAGCGATCCACGAACGCGATCGACTTCGGTTTTTCCGGCACCGAGATGTCGAATAGCTCGAAGCCGGCCGGCTTTTGCCCCGGCTGCTGCACCTGATAGGCGACCGCCATGATATCGCCGACGACCTCGAGCGAGTTCGAGCGCATGAAGCTCTGCGGCAAGTCGGTCTGTGTCACCAGCTTCGGATTGCGCGGATCGGAGACGTCGATCGCGGTAAAATTCTTCGGTGCGCTCTCATGCGCCAGCCAGATGATGCGCCGGCCGTCCTTGGCGATCTGGACAGACATGCCCTCGCCCATGCCCCCGAAGCCGCCAAGCTCATGGTGGGCGAGGAGTTTGAAATTCCATTCGATTTGGTCGGATGCCATCTCGTCTCGTCTGCCTTTCTATGTCATGCCCGGCCTTGTGCCGGGCATCCACGTCTTGCTTGTTGTTGGTTTGATAAGTCGTGGATGGCCGGGACAAGCCTGGCCATGACGAAAGCAAAAAATCACGCCCCTGCTCGCGCCTTCGCCATGAAGTCCGGGCGCAACGCCTTGCTCCAGTCCGGGATCGCGGCAATCTTCTTCTCCTTCAGGAGAATCTCGGCCTGCTCCTGCATGTAGGGTTTGAGATTGTCCGGGAAGCCGGGCTCGACGTCCACATTGGCCATCGCCTTGCGGAAGGTGTCCTGCGACATCGAATATCCCTTCGAGGTGTAGAACGCATAGATCGCGTCGGCGACCTTGATCGGATTCTCCTTGAAGTCGCGCGCGACGTCGAGCCAGGCCTTGAGATACGCCACCACGGCGTCGGGGCTTTTCACGATGAAGTCTGGCGTCGCCGCCATGAACACCGGCATCTTGTCGACTTCCCAATAGTTCATGATCTTGGTGGCGAGGCCATCGGCTTCGGCGATCGCATTGTAGGGCTCGACATTGATCATGACGTCGACCGTCTTGGCCGAGAGCGCCGTGATCATGTCGTTTACGTTCATGCGCACCTCCTGGTAATCGCCTTTTTTCAGGCCCGCGGACGGTGCGATTTGGTCAACGAAGATGTTTCCGACCGACGAGCCGGTCTGGTTCGCAACCTTCAGACCTCTAAGCTGCTCGACCTTGGTGAGGTTCAAGTCCTTGCGCGCCATCACGGCCGCGGTGCGGCCGACGTGCTCGATCTGCGCGATCGCGACGAGGCCGCCTTTGTCGTGCCCGAGGATCAGCGATGGGCCCGCATAGGTGCCGAGGTCGACCTGCCGCCCGACCATCTGTTGCATGGTGAGGTTGCCGGACGGCACGCCGAACTCCTCGAATTTGAGTCCGTGCTTTTCCATCAGGCCGGAACGCATCAGGTAGTAGGTCGGCATGCCCCAGAGGTTGGTCTGGTAGCCCTGCCGGATCGTGGCCTGCGCCAGCGCTGCGCGCGGCACGAAGGCGGCGGTGAGCAGCGCGCCGGTCGCGACAAGATAGTGGCGGCGAGAGACGTTGGTCATTTGCGTTCCTCCGTTATCCGCGCGGCAGTCTTTTTTCACGAAGCCTTCGCGGCGTGTCCGAGCTGGTTCAACAGGCCCTTCTGATAGTCGAGAAATTCGACGCTCAAGGGATCGCGCGGGCGCGGCAGCGTGATGTCGACCAGCGCCTTCACGCGACCGGGATGCGGCGTCATCACCACCACGCGGTCGGCGAGATACACGGCCTCCGCGACGTTGTGTGTCACATAAATGATCGTTTTGCGCGTCTCGCGCCACACATCGGCGAGCAGGCGCTGCATGTCGTCGCGCGTGAGCGCGTCGAGCGCGGCGAACGGCTCATCCATCAGCAGCACGGCCGGATTGTAGGCGAGCGCGCGTGCGATCGCGACGCGCTGCTGCATGCCGCCGGAGAGATGATGCGGATAGGAGTCGGTGAACTTTTCCAGCTTCACGAGCCGGAGCTGGTTGCGCGCGATCTCGTCGCGCTCGGGGTTCTGCACGCCCTTCATTTCGAGGCCGAACGACACATTGCCGAGCGCGGTGCGCCACGGGAACAGTTGCGCGAAATCCTGGAACACGACACCGCGATCGAGCCCGTGGCCGTCGACCTGCTTGCCGCCGATGCGAATCTCACCGCCGGTCGGCTTGAGGAACCCGGCGATCAGGTTGAGCAGCGTGGACTTGCCGCAACCCGATGGGCCGACGATACAGAGGAATTCGGATTGATCGATGTCGAAGCTCGCGCCCTCAACGCCGGCGACGCGTCCGCCGGGCGTGTCATAGGCAAGCGAAACGTCCCGAACCTCGATATGGGGCATTGGGGTTTCCGTGCTTTCTTTTCTTGAAAGCCTAGCACGGAATGAGTGGCCGTCACCCCTTGGTCATCCATTTCGCGGCGCGCTTTTCGGTGAAGGAAGCAAGGCCCTCTTTCGCTTCGGCTGACTGGCGCTTGGCCGAATGGCTTTCAACCAATGAAATAAAATCCTTTTCGGACAGATCGCTCCAGGCCGAGCGCAAGGTCCAACCCTTGGTTTCGGCGATGGCGTCCGGTCCGTTCGACAACAAGAGATCGACAATGCGCTCGCCTTCCTGGTGAAGGTCCGCCTGCGGCACGACGCGATGAACGAGCCCGATGCGGCAGGCTTCCTCGGCATGGAAGCGCTCGCCGGTGAGCGCGTAGCGGCGCACTTGGCGCACACCGATCGCATCGGCAAGCTGTGGAATGATGATCGCGGGCGTCAGGCCCCAGCGTGCCTCGGCGATCGAGAACATCGCATTATCGGCCGCCAGCACGATGTCGCAGGCCGCGACGATCCCGGTGCCGCCACCGAAGCAGCCGCCATGCACCAGCGCCACCGTCGGTACCGGCACGAAATTGAGCCGCTGCACGGCCTCGGCGGTGGCGCGCGAGACGCGGATATTTTCCTCCGGCGAGGCACGGCGCACGGAATCGATCCATTTGAGATCCGCTCCGGCCTGGAAGTGTTTGCCGTTGCCGTTGAGGACGACCACGCGCAGGTTCTTCTCCGCGCCGAGCGCATCGAGTGCCGCGAGCAGGCCGTCGATCATCGCGCCGTTATAGGCGTTGTTCACCTCGGGCCGGTTGAGCGTAACGGTTGCGACACCGCGCGCGTCGACGCTCCAGAGCACCGGGCCAGTTGTCTTGGAGTTCATGAGCGTGGCTTGTCCTTCAGGAACGCCGCAATGTCCGGATTCGCGCTCATGCGGGCGATGTCGTCCGCAGAGGGAAGTTGTGGCTTGTCGCGCTCGGCATTGACCATGCAGAGGAAGCCGAGCGGCTCGCTCTTGGTGGCGCGGAATTGATGCCAGGTCATCGGCGGCACAGTGACGAGGTCGTGCGTGCCGAGCGACTTGATTTCGGAGTCGATCATGCAATGGCCGCTGCCGCGCAGGATCAGCACGGCGTGCATGTGCTCGTGGCGCTCGAGCGTGGAATATCCGCCGGGCGCGACCTCGAAATAGCGCAGCTCACCCGCCATGTTCGGATCGGAGAACAGCACTTGCCGGGTGATGGTCTTGAACAGCGCGCGCTCGTCTTCCTTGTAGGGGCGCATCTCGACGCCGTCCCAACGAAAGTCGCCGGCCGCAGCGCGGTGCGGCACACGCACGAGCTCATCCTGAGGAGCGCCCCCGGGGCGCGTCTCGAAGGATGCAGGAGCTGTGTCTGCGGCCGTAGTTCGAGACGCCCGCTGCGCGGGTTTCTCACCATGAGGTTTAGCGTGAATGGAACTAGCCATAGCGATGTCTCTTCACCTCGGCGACGAAAGCCGCCGTCTCGTCGGTCAGGCGCTCGCGCGCTTCCAGAAGCGCGCCGCCGATCAGCAACATGACGTCCGCACCATAGAAATCAAGCATTTCGCCGACACGCCGCGTGGTCATGCCGCCGGCCGGAGCCGGGACGGCGGCCTTCAGACCATGCCAATCGGCAAGCCCGGTGCGGGCGATCTCACGGCATGTATCTGGTGTGTAGCCGAACCGTCCGCCATGGTTCGGGAACACCAGCGCGTCGGCGCCGAGCATGCGGAAGATCCTGCCAAAAAGCAGTGGCGGCGCGATGCGGGCAGCACCGGCGAGCGTTGGATGCGCGAAGAACGCAAGGTCGGGATATTGGCGCTTGAGTGTCACGAAATTGGAGAAGCCGATGATCATGGGCTGGACCATCACGGTATCGATCCCGGCATCCCTGGCGTTCGCGATCTGCGCCCGCAGCGCATCGAGGTCGCCGGTCAGGCTCGGCACATAGCGGGTCTGCTTGCCGGTCTCATGCGCAACCGCACGCAGGGTCTTGGCGACTGCGGCGCAGCGCGCCGCGAACGGCGAATAGGCCTGATCGGCGAGGCCGTGATCGTCCTTGATGTAGTCGATGCCGCCGCGCGCAAAGCGCCCCGCAAGCTCGGCGAGGCGTGTCGGGGAGAGCCCCTGCGGCTTGAGCGCCGAGCAGGTGAGTGCGCGGCCATCCGCATCCGCCCGCTCGCGCAAGCCGGAAAGTCCGATGTTCGGGCCGCCATAGCCCGCAACCACGTCGGCGGGAAATTCGGCATCATGCAGCACCACGTCGTCCTGCAGCGAGGTATTGCCGAACAGCATGTTGATGAGCTGGCCGGCGTCGTCGCCCACAGTGGCGCGGCTGAGTGCGATACGCACCGCAAACAGGCCGCGCGCGACCTCGCCGATATCCTCCACGCGGCCAACGATCTCGTCGAGGATGTGCTGGTCCTCGACCGCCGAAAGCGGCATCTCGACGCTCTGCTCTACCGCGATGGCACGGGCGCGCGCTTCGATCGCGCGCGCATCCGAGCGGACGTGATAGGTGGCGACGAGGCGGGACACGGACTGAGTTTAAAGATAGAGGGCGCAATAGCGAAGCATATTGCGCCGATCAATTCACCGGGAAACGGCAGATTAGGCTCGCGTCAATCCGCTCTATCCAGCGACGCGGTGCCGAACCACGACCGGGTGGCGGGCCATGCGCCAATGGCGGCGGACAATGTCGCTGACGATCGTTGCGGCGACCGCCAGACCCGTGAGGATCAGGAGCGCAATCATGCTGAACAGCGCAAGGCCGACGACCACAAGCAGCGGCAACGCGATGATGGGTGCCAGCAGGACCGCGTCGAATGCGGAAAGTCGAATACTGCTGCGGTGCAGGTCTGATGCGGCGCGGCGGCGGAACATGCGACCAATCCTCCCGAACGGCTAAATCGCCTGAAACGGTGTCTCTTTCGTGGCAACACCCTAGAGCGTCAGCGGGTTCCTGGGAAGGTATTCGATTCGCCGGGCGTTGGCAGCCCCGGAATACTCCTTAGAGCTTAACCGGAGCTGACTCACGCCTTGGTGCTGCGCACCATGCCCCATCTTAGGACGGTTACCCGCTCCAGCGAGCCGAACACCAGCCGCTCGAACGCAAAGCCGATGGCGCCGATCACCGCCAGTGAGGCCAGCATCAGGTCGGCGTTGAGAAACTCCTTGGCATCGAAGATCACCCAGCCGAGGCCCCAATCGGACGCCGCCAGCATCTCGGCACCTACCACCGCCACCCAGGCGCGCAGAAAGGCCTGCCGCAGGCCGGTGATGATGAATGGCGAGGCGCCCGGGATGATCACCTTCCAGAACAGCGCCTGCTCGTCCGCCCCCATCGCGCCTGCGGCACGAAGCCACAGCGGGTTCACGGCGCGCACCCCTGCCCAGGCATTGAGCAGCATCGGAAACAGGCTGGCGTAAAATACGATGAGAATTGAGACCGTATTGCCGAGCCCGAACCAGAGGATGAAAACCGGAACCCAGGCGAGTGACGGGATCGGCATCAGCGCACTGGCGAGCGGCAGTACGAAATTCTCTATCCGGCGCGAGCGGCCCATCAGGATACCCAGGGGCAGACCGGCGAGGATCGCGAGCGAAAAGCCGAACAGCACGCGGTAAAGCGTGGTGACGGCATGCGCCAGCATCGAGCCGTCGGCGAGGACGCTGACCAGCGTCGCGGCGATTTTCTCCAGCGTTGGCATCAGGGCGGGGGCGAACCAGCCCGAGCGCGCCAGCGCCTCGTAGATTGCGGCTGCCAGCAGCAGCGTGAGCGCGCCGCGGCAGGCCGAGCGGATGCGCTCGGGGCTCATGTCATCATCCCCCAACGCACGACGGTGTAGTTCTCCAGCCGCTGGAACACGAACTTCTCGAGCCCGAGCCCGATGATCGCGATCACGGCGACGCCGGCCAGCATCACGTCCATATTGAGGAACTCGCGCGCGCCGAAAATCATCCAGCCAAGGCCCCACGGGACGGCTGCGAGCATTTCGACGCCAACCAGGATGCGCCAGGCTTGCGCGAGGCCGAGCCGCAGTCCCGTGAGGATGTAGGGCAGAGCGCCGGGCAGGATCACGTACCGAAACAGGCGCTGATTGTCCGCGCCCATCGCCTGCGCGGACCGCACCCAGATGTCTTTCACGGCCTTCACGCCGGTCCAGGTGTTGAAGATGATCGGGAACGCCGCCACGAACCCGACCAGCAGCACGGTCGAAAAATTGCCAAGGCCGAACCACAAGAGAAACAACGGCGCGTAGGCAAGCCCCGGGATCGGTGCGCCGATGCTTACCAGCGGCAGCAGGCAATCTTCGGCAAAGCGCAAGCGGCCCATCAGCAAGCCGATGATCGTGCCGGCGATAGCCGCGAGCGCGAACCCGGCGCCGAGACGCAGCGCTGTGTCGAGTGCGTGATGCGGCAGGATGCCGTTCAGTGTGAGACGCCAGAACGCAGCCGCGATGGCTTCGAGCGAGGGAAAGAGCCGCGCCGGAAATAGGCCGGCGCGCGCCACGGTCTCCCAGATCGCGCCGACGACGAGGAACGGAAACACGTTGCGCCCGATCGCGCGCCAGCGCGGTTCCGCGTGCGGCGTGACATCAGCGGCGTTCAGGACGGCGTCCGTCATGTGGCGATCATGCCGGTGTCGCTGCGGTCCGACAAGCGCGCGTCATTTCCGATGCTGAAACCAATATCAACGCGCGGGCAATTTGTTGACCCGATGCCAGCCGCGTAGCATCGTGCGCGGCGTCCGCCACCATGCGGCAATGCACAAAAGCGCAAGCAACGCGCTCCAGATTCAGGGAGGACCGTTTGATGTATCAGTTGGACAGACGCAGCTTCCTCGCCGGCTCGGCCGCCTCGCTGCTCGCCAGTTCCGCGTTCGCGCAGGACTATCCGGCGCGGCCGGTGACGTTCATCAATCCATTCCCGCCCGGCGGCGCCGCGGATGTCGTGGCGCGCCCGCTCGCGGCCGTGCTTGAGCCGATGATCAAGCAGCCGGTGGTGATCGAGACGAAAGCCGGCGCCGCCGGCGCGGTCGGCGCGCAGGTCGCCGCCAATGCCAAGCCGGACGGCTACACGCTGCTCACCCACATCACGTCGATCTCGGGCTTTGCCGAGGTCGACCGGCTGTTCGGGCGGACGCCGAAATTCACCCGCGCGGATTTCATCCCGATCGCGCGCTACATCGCTGACCCGATGATCATCGTGGTGAACGACCAGCAGCCGTACAAAGACCTGAAGGAGTTCGTCGACGCCGCCAAGGGGAAGCCAAACGGCATTGTGATGAGCTCGTCCGGCCTCTACAGCGCGCTGCACCTGCCGATGGCGCTGTTCAACAAGGCGGCCGGCATTCAGTTGCGCCATCTGCCGACCCTGGGCGGCGGGCCAGCGCTGACTGCGCTGCTTGGCAATAATTCGCAGGTACTGTGTTCGTCGATCGCGGCGGCGAGCGCGCAGGTCAAAGCCGGAAAGCTGCGCCCGCTCGCTTCGTTCGGCGCCACGCGCGCGCCGCTGATGCCCGACGTCCCGACGCTCAAGGAGCTTGGCTACGATCTGGAATTCTATCTCTGGGTGGGGTTGTTCGCCCCGAAGGCAACGCCCGAGAACGTCATCACTTTCTGGCGCGATGCCTCGAAGAAGGCCGCCGCGAGCGAGGCGTTCGTGAAGGCGATGGCGAATATCGGTCAGGAGGTCGCTTTCATGGACCAGCCGGAATTCGCCGCCTTTTGGGACGCCGACGCCAAGCGCGTCGAAGCTGCCGTGCAGGCAGTGGGACGGGTGGAGGGCTAGCGATCATGGATCGGCGCCAATTCGTCATCGGTGCAGCAGCCTCCGCGGCTGCCGCCGCGGTCCGCACCGCGGCGGCGGAGGAGACCTTTCCGACGCGGCCGATCACCATCATCAATGCGTTCCCGCCGGGCGGCATCAATGACGTGGTGACCCGGCCGGCCGCGAATGCGCTCGAAGGCATCTTCCGGCAGGCAATCGTGGTCGAGACCAAAGCCGGCGCGGCCGGTGGGGTCGGCGCGCAGGTCGCGGCAAATGCCCGGCCGGACGGTTACACGCTGCTCTCGCACAACAACGGCATTTCCAGCTATGCCGAGGTCGACAAGCTGTTCGGCCGCTCACCGAAAGTGACGCGCGCCGATTTCATTCCGCTCGGGCGGCTTTGCGCCGATCCGGTTCTCGTGCTGGTCAATGATCAGCAGCCCTACAAGACGCTGGCCGAGCTCGTCGACGGGGTAAAGAAGGCTCCCGAGAAGATCGTCTATAGCTCGGGTGGCTTCTATGGGGCGAGCCATCTGCCGGTCGCGCTGCTCGAGAAGGCGACGGGCATCACCGGCATGCGCCACCTGCCGACCGCGGGCGGAGGGCCGGCGATCACGGCGGTGCTCGGCAACAACGCGCAACTGACGACGCAAACCGTGCAGGCGACCCTGTCGCACGTCAAAGCCGGGAAGCTGCGCGCGCTCGCGACTTTCGGGGCTGAGCGCTCGAAAGTTCTTCCCGATGTGCCGACCATGCGAGAACTCGGCTACGATATGACGTACTATCTCTGGGTCGGGTTGTTCGCCCCCAAGGGCACGCCGGCCGTGATCGTCTCGACGCTGACCGCCGCCATCGACAAGGCCGCCGCTAGCCCACAATTCAACGGACCGCTCGCCAATATCGGTCTTGAGCCAAGCTATTTGGTGGCGGCAGAGTTCGCGAAGTTCTGGGAGGAAGATATTCGGCGCGCCGAGGACACGATCCGTCAGATCGGGAAGGTGGGATGAGCGCTTCCTTGAAGTCTGCTGGGAACAACGCATGATTCTGCGCACCGACCACGTCGCCGGCGCGGCATTCGTCATATTCGGCATTGTTGTCTTCCTGCTGGCCGGCGATCTGCCGTTCGGATCATTGTCGGCGCCGGGCGCCGGCATGATGCCGAAGCTGCTGATCGGGTTGATGATCGCGTTCGGCATCGCGCTGATGCTCGGCGCCGCCAGGAGCCAGCCAATCGCCGAGATCGACTGGAGCGACCGCAATCACGCGCTGATGGTGGTGGTCATCGCGGCTATTGCCATTGCGAGCTACCAGACGGTCGGCTTTCTCATCACCATGTCGCTTCTGGTATTCGTGCTGCTCACCGTGATTGAGCGCCAGCCCGTTCACTATGCGGCGGCCTATGCGCTCGTGCTCACGCTGCTTGCCTATGCGCTGTTCGCCAAGGCGCTCAAGTCGCCGCTCGAACAGGGATTCTTTGGTTTCTAATGGGAACAACATTCGATGCGCTCTGGCTCGGCTTCTCGGTGGCGCTCCAGCCATCGGTGCTGTGGTATGCGTTTCTCGGCTGCGTCGTCGGCACGCTGGTCGGCGTTCTTCCGGGAATAGGTCCGCTCGCCGGCATTTCGATCCTGCTGCCAATCACGTTTGGGCTCAACGCCACCAACGCGCTCGTGATGCTTGCCGGCATCTACTACGGCTCGCAATATGGCGGCTCGACCACATCGATCCTATTGCGCATCCCGGGTGAAGCGTCCTCGGTGATGACCTGCATCGACGGCAATGCGATGGCGCGCAAGGGCCGGGCCGGCGCCGCGCTCTGTATCGCGGCGGTCGGCTCGTGGATCGCCGGTACGTTCGGCGTGATCGTGCTGACGCTGATCGCGCCGCCGCTCGCAACAATAGCGCTGAAGTTCGGCCCGCCCGAATACACCGCGCTGCTGGTGCTCGGACTCTTGTTCCTCGCCTACATGTCGACGTCGTCGCTGATGCGCACGCTGCTGATGGCCGCGCTCGGGTTGCTGCTCGGCATGATCGGCATCGATCCGCTGAGCGGACATTTTCGTTTTTCGTTCGATATCCCGGAATTGGGCGACGGCATCGGCATCGTGCCGGTCGCGGTCGGGCTGTTCGGGCTCGGCGAAATTCTCGCGACGCCGAGCCATACCGTTGCGGGCGATGTCGTGCGCCCGAAGCTGCGCGAGCTATGGCCGAACCGCGAGGAGTGGCGCCAGTCCGCGATGCCGATCGCGCGCGGCACCGTGATGGGCTTTCTCATCGGCATCATTCCGGGCTCGGCGCATATCATTTCAAGCTTTCTCTCTTATGCGGTGGAGAAGAAGGTCTCCAGGCATCCCGAGGAATTCGGCCACGGCGCGGTCGCGGGCGTGGCGGGGCCGGAGTCGGCCAACAACGCCGCCTCGACCGGCGCGTTCGTGCCGATGCTGGCGCTCGGCATTCCGACCGGCCCGGTGACGGCAGTGCTGATGGCGGCGCTGATGGTTCACGGCGTGCCGCCCGGCCCGACGCTGGTGAACGATCACCCGGACGTGTTCTGGGGCTTCGTCGCCTCGATGTATGTCGGCAACCTGATGCTGCTCGCGCTCAATTTGCCGCTGGTCGGGCTGTTCGTGAACCTGCTGCGCATTCCTTACGCGTATCTTTATCCACTCATCATCATGTTCTGCATCATCGGCGTCTATGAGGTCGCCCACTCGATCGTCGATGTGTGGATCATGCTGATCATGGGCGTGGTCGGCTACGCGCTGAAGAAGTTCTCGTTCGACCCCGCGCCGCTGGTGCTCGGGCTCGTCATCGCGCCGATTCTGGAGATGAGTCTGCGCCAGTCGCTGATCATGTCGGACGGCAACTGGCTGATCTTCGTGACGCGGCCGATCGCCGGAACGCTGATGGCGGTGTGCGCGGTGCTGCTGGTGATGTCGGCAATCTCGATGGTCAATGCGCGACGGGATTGGCGCGCCAAAATGGCGGCGGAGGTCGGGGAGAGTTAGGCGCTCGCCGCCTGCGGCGGCATCACCCCAAACACCCTCGCGGCGAACTGCGGATAAACTTCCGCCAGCTGCGGCGCGATGGTCTCGCGCATCAGCCGCAGCGTATCGTCCGATGGTATCGGCGTCTCGGGTACATGTTCCGGCCGGTCGAACGCGAAGCCGGTGTTCTCGATCACCTCGTCGACCGTGTGTCCCGGATGCACGCTTTCGAGCTTGAAGCGCCTGGCGGCACGGTCGAACGAGAACAGGCAGCGGTTGGTCACCAGCGCAACCGGCCCGCCGGTGCGGTGCACGTTCGGGCCATTGCCGCCGGGCGCCGAGATGAAGCTCACTTTCGGCACCAGCGTGCGGCGTGAGTGCTCGAGGCGAAACAGGATCACCTTCGGCACCACGTAATAGAGATAGCCGGAGCCGAATGAGCCGGGGAAGCGCACGCTTGGGTGATCGTAGTCGCCGATGCTCACCAGATTGATATTACCCTCGCCGTCGATCTCGCCGCCGGAGAGAAAGAACACATCGATGCGGCCCTGGCCGGCGCAATCGAACAGTTCGCGCCCGCCATCGGTGAAGAACATGTGCTTGCGGCTGCCGAGCAGCGACACATATGGACTGCCGCCGCCGCGCTCGCGCGCAAGCAGCGCGGCGGTCGCCGGGATCGGCGAGGCGTTTCCGATCGCGACATGACGCACATCGCCGATCAGCCGCACGATGACGTCGGCGAGGAGTTCTTCGGGGCGGAAATCCATGTCAGGCGGCGCGCTTGGTGTGGACATGGCCGTCGAGATAGCGCGCAAAGCCCTCCGGGGTCGCGGCGAGCTTGGCGTAGTCGGCCAAGTGCGCGCCGTCGGCCGGATAGTGATCGAGCAGCGGCAACGGCCAGGCGCCGCGCGGCGCGATCGCGACGGTCTCGATGTAAAAGCCCGGCACCGTGCCGGCGGAGAGGAACGGATCTTCCAGCAGGTTGCCGTCGTGCAGTTTCTCGACGGTTGCAATCGTGCGCACCGCCGCATGCGCCATGGTCATCAGTTCGCGGTCGCGGCCGATGAACACGTTCCCGAAGCGGTCCGCCATGCCGGCATGGAACAGCGCGAAGTCGGGCTTGATGGCGGGTAGCAGCACGATCGGATCATTGTTGCCGAACGGATTGTCGATCACGCGCCAGTCCGGCCGGTGCTTGAGAATGTCGGAACCGATCAGCCCGCGCAACGGAATGAACGGCACGCCTTTTTCGGCGGCCTGCATCGAGGCGTAGAGCGCCGGGCAGGTCGCGTCCTTCATCGTGATGGTGCGGTTCAGGATCGCGGCGGTGAAGCGCGGCGCCGGGCCGAACTCGCCGAGGCTGACCGCGGAGGTCTCCAATGTTTCGACGCAGCCGGCGCCGATCAGCATATCGGCCTGCAGGGTCGAGGTCGGCAGTGCCACGAGATGCAGTCGCTTCACGCCGCGCCGGATCAGCGCGCGCGTTGCCTCCATCGGCACGCCGGAGGATTCGCGCGGCACCACGATCATCGCGCCGTCCGGAATTGCCGCGATGGCATCATCGACTGAAGGTGCGATCAAGGGCATCGCCAAATCCTCTCGAAGCCCTCAGATGAGGTCGGAGTGATGATGCGAGTTATCACATCTCCCCCTTGATATCATTCTCCTTCACCACCGGCCCCCAGAGCTTGCCCTGCGCGGTGGAGAATTTGGCCAGTTCCTCCGGCGCGGAAAGGACCAGCGTCATCTGCTGGCTCTCGACCAGCGTTTTCGTCACGCGCTCCTCGCGGATGGTGTTGACCAGCTCCTTGTTGATGCGCGCGATGATGTCCTTCGGCGTGCCGGCCGGCGCGAAAATGCCCCACCAGGTATAGCTGGTGAGGTCGTTCACGCCGCTTTCCATCACGGTCGGGATTTCGGGGAGCGCAGCAATGCGCTTCTCGCCGGTCTGCACGATCGGGCGCAACTTGCCGCTGCCAAGCTGTGGCGTCACCAGCGCGACACTGCCGATGATGAAGTCGACATGGCCGCCGAGTGCATCGTTCATCGCCGGGCCGCCACCGCGATATGGCACGTGCGTCATCTTGATGCCGGTCTTTTTCTGCAGCAGCACCATGAACAGATGCCCGATCGAACCCGAGCCGACCGACGCATAGGACAGTCCCTCGGGCTTCTGTTTCGCGGCGGAAACCACGTCGGCGAGCGTCTTGAAGTCGTGCTTGATGTTGACCGCAAGCAGATAGGGCGCGGTCGCGACCAGCATCACCGGATCGAGATCCTTGTCGTTGTCGAACGGCAGGTTCATCAGGTACGGGTTGACCGAATGGGTGTCGAACACGAACAGGAAGGTGTTGCCGTCCGGCGGCGATTTCGCCACCATGGCGGTGCCGGCCGAGCCCGAGGCGCCGGCGCGATTTTCGATCACGATGCTGACGCCGAGCCGCTGCTGCATCCCGGCCTGCACCACGCGCGCGAGCGCGTCGGTTGAGCCGCCGGGCGGGAACGGCACCAGGAACTTGATCGGTCCGGACGGCCAGCTCTGCGCCCCTGCCACAAGCGGCGCCGCAAATGGCGCGGCTGCTGCGCCGATCAGCAAGTTTCGTCTTGTGAACTTTGCCACGTCTCGCTCCCCGAATGTTTTCTTGATTTTCGAATTCTCACCGGAGCCGATCAAGCTTCAGTGAGAAAGTTTCCGACCCCTGTCGCGGGGCCCCGCAGCCTAGACTATAGTCGTTTCAAACAACGGCAATATGTGCCGCGCGGCCCGTTCCGGAAACGGCGGGAAAAATCATCGGTTCAGGCCAGGGAGGCGGACGACCATGAGCAAGGACTTCACTCTCGACGTCAACGGCAAGCAGCACACGGTCAATGTCGACCCCGACATGCCGCTGCTCTACGCGTTGCGCGACGATCTCGGTCTCAACAATCCGCATTTCGGCTGCGGGCTCGCGCAATGCGGTGCCTGCACGGTGCATCTCGACGGTCAGCCGATCCGCTCCTGCGTGACGCCGGTCTCAGACGCCGCCGGCCACAAGGTCGTGACGCTCGCCGGGCTCGGCACGCCGGAGAAGCCGCATCCCCTCCAGACCGCCTACGTGGAAGAGCAGGTGCCGCAATGCGGCTATTGCATCAACGGCTGGATCATGACCGCCGCGGCGTTCCTCGCCGAGAAGAAGAGGCCGAGCGAGGCCGAGATCAAGCAGGCGCTCGAGGGCTTGAAATGCCGCTGCGGCACGCATGTCAGCATTTTGAAGGCAGTCAAGCGCGCTGCCACGATGATGGGTTGAGGGAGGCACACATGACCAAAATGGACAAGCCTTCCGCATTCTCCCGCCGCACGCTGCTCAAAGGCGTCGGCGCGCTGGTGGTGTCGGTCGGCACACCGGTCGGCCTCGACATGATGCTGGCGACCCGCGAGGCCTTCGCGCAGGGCGCAAAGCCGCCGCTGATGCCGAACGAGCTGTCGTCCTTCATCGCGATCAACGCCGACGGCAGCGTCGCGGCCTATTTCGGCAAGATGGACATGGGCCACGGCCTGTTCGTCGCGATCGGCCAGATGGTGGCGGAAGAACTCGACGTCCCGTTCAAGGCTGTGAAGGTCTACATGGGCGACACGGCGAACTCGGTGAACCAGGGCGGCGCCTCGGGCTCGACCGGCATCCAGTTCGGCGGCAAGCAGATGCGCATGGCGGCAGCCGAGGCGCGCCGCGTGCTGCTCGATATGGCAGCCGAGAAGCTCGGCACGCCGGCTGATCAACTCATCGTCGTCAATGGCGCGGTCAGCGCCGCCTTCAACCGCGACAAGAAGACCAGTTACGGCGAACTGATCGGTGGGCGCTATTTCAACGTCCAGCTCGAGTGGAACAAGCAATGGGGCAATGCGCTCTACGCTCCCGGCAAGGCCAAGCCCAAGCTGCACACCGCGCACAAAATCGTCGGTCAGCCGGTCCGGCGTGAGGATGTGGCGCCGAAGGTGTTCGCGCAGGAGGATTTCGTCACCGACGTCAAAGTGCCCGGCATGGTGCATGGCCGCATGATCCGTCCGCCGGTCGCCGGCGCGGTGCCGGTGAAGGTGGATGAAACCTCGATACGGGATATTCCGGGCGCGAAAGCTGTCTGGGAGAAGGGTTTTCTCGGCGTCGTGGCGGATCGCGAATGGGACGCCATCAAGGCTGCCGAGAAGCTGAAAGTGGAGTGGTCGGACGCCGCGCCGCCGTTCCCCGAACAGGCAACGCTGTATGATCACATTCGCAAGGCGCCGGTGCGCAAAAGCCAGATCGATCAGCAGAACGGCAATGTCGAGGAAGCCTTCAAGGCCGCGGCGCGCGTGATCGAGGCCGAATACGAATGGCCGTTCCAGTCACATGCCAGCATGGGGCCGGCCTGCGCACTGGTCGAGATCAAGGACGGCAAGGTGACGTGCTGGAGCGGGACGCAGAAGTCCCACTTCGTGCAGCAGGGCATCGCGGCGACGCTCGGCGTGCCGGCCGAAACCGTGCACGTCATCTGGCAGACCGGGCCGGGCTCCTATGGGCGCAACGACGCCGACGATTGCGCGGCGGATGCGGCGACGCTCGCCAAAGCGGTCGGCAAGCCGGTGCGGCTGCAATACATGCGCGAGCAGGGGACCGGCTGGGACCCGAAGGGGCCGGCCTCGGTACACAAAGTACGCGCCGCGCTCGATGCGTCGGGCAACGTCACGGCCTATGAGTTCATCAGCAAGGCATTCTCGCGCGTCGACGTCGACACCAATGGCAGCAAGCCGTTCGACACTCTGAATGGTCAGACGCGCGGCGTCGCGCTGAAATCCGGCGACGGGTTCGGCGTGCCGGCGGAATCCTATGCCTTCGCCAACAAGAAGATGGGTTGGGAGACGATTCCGCCGCTGCTCGACCGCGCCTCGCCACTGCGCACCTCGCATTTGCGCGACCCGGTCGGGCCGCAGATTCACTTCGCGTCTGAGTCGTTCATCGACGAGGTCGCGGCGGCCGTGAACGCCGATCCGATCGAATTCCGCCTGCGTTACGTCAAGGATGCACGCGACATCGCGCTGCTCAAGGCGGTGGCGGAGAAATCCGGCTGGCAGTCGCGGCCCTCGCCACGCCGCGACCAGGTCGGAGCCAAAGTCGCCGGACGCGGCATTGCCTATTCGCAGCGCAACGGCACGCGGGTCGCGATCGTTGCCGAGGTCGAGATCGACCGCGGCAGCGGGAAGATCCACGCCAAGAAGTTCACGGTGGCGCACGACTGCGGGCAGATCATCAATCCGGACGGGCTGGTGAAATGCATCGAAGGCAATATCGTGCAGGGCATCAGCCGCACGTTGTGGGAGGAAGTGACCTTCGACAGCAAGGCGGTCACCAGCGTCGACTGGACGACCTATCCGATCCTCGATATCACCGAGACGCCGGAGGCGATTGACTGCGTGCTGATCAACCGGCCCGAGCTTGACCCAAGCGGCGCGGGCGAGCCTTCGATCCGGCCGGTGGCGGCGGCGATCGCCAACGCGATCTTCGACGCGACCGGCGTGCGCATCCGCCGCGTGCCGTTCTCGCCGGATCGGGTCAAGGCGGCGCTGTCGTAAAGCGCGGCGCGCTCTCCGCTTTTCCCTTTCCCCGTGAAACGGGGAGAGGGAAAGCAAGCGCTCACCCGCCCTTCTCGATCTCGGCGAACATCTCCTTGGCGATCCGCACCGAATCCAGCATCGCGGGCGCGCCGGCGTAGACGCCGACCTGCATGAAGATCTCGCGGATCTCGTCCTTGGTGACGCCGTTGTTGAGCGCGCCGCGAATGTGCCCACGCAGCTCGTGCGGGCGGTTGAGGATCGAGATCATCGCAAGGTTCAGCATGCTGCGCGTCTTGCGGCTAAGCCCTTCGCGGCCCCACACGGCGCCCCATGCGCATTCCGTCACGTAGTCCTGCACCGGCTTGCCGAAATCGTCGGTGTTGGCGCTGAGCGCCTTGTCGACATAGGCTTTGCCCATCACGGCGGTGCGAATTTCCAGGCCCTTGTCGTACATTTTTTGATCCACGCGTTTCTCCCTTTCACAAACGATAGATGCGTGACGCGGTGTCGTGGAACAGCATGCGGCGTTCCTCGATCGGACGGTTCGATACGGCGGCGCGAAAGCCGCCATAGATGATCGGGAACGAGCCGGCGAGGCCGTCGACCGGAAAGTTGCTGGCGAACATCGCGCGCTCCGGGCCGAAGATATTGATCGCGTCGCGGATGATCGCGCCGTTGGCGGTGAGCGTCCACGGCAGCCCCTTGCGGCCCAACCCAGAAATCTTGATCGCCACATTCGGCTGTGCCGCAATGGTTTCCAGCGCCGCGCGCCAGGCCGTGAGTGCCTCGTCGCCGCGGTCGGCCGGCAGGCCGGCATGCAGCACGACAAGTTGAGTGCTGGGAAAGTCGCGCGCCAGTTCCGCTGCGGCACCGAGATGCCACCAGGGCGTCTGCAGGTCGAACGAGAAACCGTATTTGTCCAGCAGCGCGTAGCCGCGCCGCCATTTTTCATCGTCCATCGATCCGGCCGCGCCGCGCGTCGTCTCGGCCGCGCTTGGCGCCGCCACGGGGTAGTTGCGCACGCCGCGCGTCAATCTGCTCTTGGCGTGGGAGCTAAGGATTTCATCGATGTCATCGCGCATGAACGGTGCTGCCGCCACGCAGGCATGCGGATAACCGTGTTCGGCCGCGACCTGGTCGAGCCAGCGCGTCTCGCCGGCAGGATCTGCCGGGTCCCACAGCGCCTCGACATGCACGCTCTTGACGATGTTGAGCGTGCCGGCGTCGCGCAGATAGTCCGACGGCATGTAGTTGCGCTTGAGCGGCGTGATGTCGCCATAGCGGCGCGGCGGCGTGTTCGGGTCGCACAGCCATGGATAATAATTGCGGCCGAGGTCCCAGAAGTGCTGGTGCGGATCGACGATCGGGAAGTCTTCGGGTTTTTCGTCGGAAGCCACAAGCTCAACTCATAGGTTTTCCGTCATGGCCGGGCATAGCCCGTCGAAGACGGGCGTGAACGCCCTGATGCCCGGCACAAAGCCGGGCATGACGGAGTGTATCATTCTGCCGCTGCGCGGGCGGGGCTGGCTTGCGCCGTCAGATATTCCATCGCGGCCTGCACGCCGCCCATCTTGTGCGGCACGCCTGCGACTGAAAGCCCCATCTCCACGCCGCCGAGGGCGCCGATGATCGTCAGATCGTTGGTATCGCCCAGGTGCCCGATGCGGAACACTTTGCCAGCGACTTTGGATAGCCCGGTGCCGAGCGAAATGTCGAAATGCTCCAGCGCGGTCTTGCGGAACGTGTCCGCGTCGTGGCCGGACGGCATCATCAGCGCGGTGAGCGAGGATGAATAGTGCCGCGGCTCCTTGCAGAGGATTTCCAGTCCCCAGGCGCGCGCGGCGCGGCGCGTTGCCTCCGCGTGGCGGTCGTGGCGCGCGAACACGTTCTCCAGTCCTTCCTCGTGCAACATGTCGATCGCCTCGGCGAGCGCATAAAGCATGTTGGTCGCAGGCGTGTAGGGAAAGAAGCCGGTCTTGTTGCTGGCGATCATCTCATCCCAGCCCCAGAACGACTTCGGCATTTTCGACATCTTCGCAACGCTCAGCGCCTTCTCGCTGATCGCGTTGAAGGACAGCCCCGGCGGCAGCATCAATCCCTTCTGCGAGCCGCCGACCGTGATGTCCACGCCCCACTCGTCATGGCGATAGTCGATCGAGCCGAGCGACGAAATCGTGTCGACCATCAGCAATGCCGGATGACCGGCCGCGTCAATCGCCTTGCGCACCTCGTTGATCAGCGTGATGCAACCGGTGGACGTTTCGTTGTGTACCACGCACACCGCCTTGATCTCGTGCGCCTTGTCGTCTTTCAGCCGGGCTTCAATCTTTTGCGGGTCCGCGCCACTGCGCCAGTCCGAGGCGATGAACTCCGGGACGAGGCCGATCTTGGTTGCCATCGTCTTCCACAGGCTGGCGAAGTGGCCGGTCTCGACCATCAGCACCTTGTCGCCGGGCGACAGCGCGTTGATGAGGGCCGCCTCCCAGGCGCCTGTGCCGGAGGCCGGATAGATGATCACCGGCCCGGCACAGCGGAAGATCGTCTTGATGCCGTCGAGGACGCGCCGGCCGAGCTTGCCGAATTCCGGCCCGCGGTGGTCGATCACCGGCATGTCCATGGCGCGCAGGATGCGGTCCGGCACCGGCGTTGGCCCCGGAATCTGCAGGAAATGACGGCCCGGTGTACGGGAGGAGTTTTTTGACATGGTAGTTCCCCGGCCTTGATGCTTCGCGATTTGGCGTCTTTTGGCATATCAACACGGCGCCGTGGAGTCTTGTTCGCCGTCGTTGTAGGCATTGAGGCCGGATGCGAGAGTTGCACAAGAAAATCCGCCAAAATGACGACAATGAAGGCCAGGACCGAAGAATGACCGCCGCGCAACTGCTTCCGGGGCTGGAACGCAGGCTGAAGGCCGAAATCACCGGGGACGTGATGTTCGACCGCTTCAGCCGTGGCCGCTACGCGACCGATGCCTCGCACTACCAGATGATGCCGCTCGGCGTCGTCGTGCCGCGCAGCGTGGCGGAGGCGGAGCGCAGCATCGCGCTGGCGCGCGAAGAGGGTGTCAGCGTGCTCCCGCGCGGCGGCGGCACCTCGCAATCCGGCCAAACGGTGAATTCTTCGCTGGTGGTCGACTGCTCGAAGCATCTGACAAATCTTCTCGAACTCGATATCGGCGACAGGCGCTGCAAGGTCGAGCCCGGCATCGTGCTCGACGACCTCAACCGCAAGCTCAAGCCTTATGGCCTATGGTTTCCGGTCGATGTCTCGACCGCATCGCGCGCCACCATCGGCGGCATGACGGCGAACAATTCCTGCGGCGGACGCTCGCTGCGTTACGGCACCATGCGCGACAATGTGCTGTCGATCGATGCGGTGCTGGCCGATGGCACCAAAGCGCATTTTGGCCCGGTGGCGGCCGGTTTATCCGATCTGCCGGCGAATTCGCCGCTGCGCCCGCTCGCGACCGACTTGCTCAACATCGGCCTTCGCGAGGCCGACGAGATCGAGGCGCGCTTTCCCAAAGTGCAGCGCAGGGTCGGCGGCTATAACCTTGATTCCTTCGCGCCGAATGCGCCGCGGTACAATCTTGCGCACATCCTGCTCGGCTCGGAGGGCACGCTCGCGTTTTCGACCCGCATCGAATTGAAGCTCTCGCCGCTGCTCGGCAAGCGCGCGGTCGGCGCCTGTCATTTCGGTTCGTTCTATGAGGCGATGAATGCCGCGCAGCATCTGGTGAAATTAAAACCCATCGCCGTCGAACTGGTCGACCGCACCATGCTGGAGCTTGCGGGCGAGATCGCAATGTTCCGCCCGACACTCAAGGCATTTGTCAGCGGGGAGCCGGAGGCGATCCTGCTGGTCGAATTCGACGATGGCGAAGCCGAGAACCGGCGCAAGCTGAAGGAGCTGGCCGCGATGATGGGCGATCTCGGCTTCGGGTTCGACAAGGCCGGCACGAAATGGGGTGGCATTGTCGAGGTGCTCGATCCGGCGCTGCAGACCGCGATCGCCGACGTGCGCACCTCCGGCCTCAACATCATGATGTCGATGAAGGAGCAGGGAAAGCCGATTTCCTTCGTGGAAGATTGCGCGGTGCCTCTGGTCAATCTTGCCGAATATACGACACGCCTTACGCAGGTGTTCGAGAAGCACGGCACGCGCGGCACCTGGTATGCGCACGCCTCGGTCGGCTGCCTGCATGTGCGTCCGGTGCTCAACCTGCGCCAGGAGAAGGACGTAAAGGCGATGCGCGCCATCGCCGAGGAAGCTTTCGCGATGGTGCGCGACTACAAGGGCTCGCATTCGGGCGAGCACGGCGA
>JBBWZU010000387.1:0-8989 GCA_039649225.1 Hyphomicrobiales bacterium
GCGCCGGATTGGAATAGCCGCCGTCTTTCATGAACGCGAGCCATTCGCCATTGGTCACGAGGGCCCGCGCGATGCGCACCGGCCCGATCAGCGCGCGATGCGCCGGAGCTTCATTGTCGAAGCAATAATCCTCACCCTGATGACCGATGGTGTGGATGCCCTCCGGCAGTTCGGCGTAACCATCCGCGGGCGTCGCGCGCGACGCCTGCCAGCTTTTATCGTAGGCGGGCGATGTCGGATTCTGCGCAAAGGCATGCAGGATGTCGGTCAGCATCAATTCTTGATGCTGTTCCTCGTGATTCAATCCGATCTCGACGACGCGGGCGATTTCCGGCCAAGCCGCGGCACTTGCCTCGACGATCAGCCGCTCGACGGCCGCATCGACGTGCGCACGATAGTCCGCAACCTCGGCGGCGTTCGGCCGCGTCACCAATCCGCGCTTCGGGCGCGCGTGACGCGGACCGGCGGCGACATAATAGGAG
Source organism: Hyphomicrobiales bacterium (assembly GCA_039649225.1). Lineage (GTDB taxonomy): Bacteria > Pseudomonadota > Alphaproteobacteria > Rhizobiales > Xanthobacteraceae > PALSA-894. The sequence goes on from JBBWZU010000387.1 coordinate 483, forward strand.
TTGAACAGGAACGCAAAACGTTCGTCGAACACCTTGTAGCCGGGCACGTTCGGCTGAACGAGAAACGTCTCGAAAAACCAGGTCGTGTGCGCGCGATGCCATTTGGTCGGGCTCGCGTCAGGCATCGACTGGATCACCTGATCCTCGGGCGACAGCGGCGCCGCGCGCCGCTCGGTCTCATCGCGCACGCGCCGGAATGCTTCGATCCAGCGGGCGCGCTGGTCCGGCGCAGGCAATGGGTCTTCGGCGGAGACACGCGAACGAGCGGCGGTCGGCATCAGTCTCTCCGCGGTCGTTTGGCGGAGCCCCGCCGGATGACAAAACTCTCAATTCGCATTGTGTCAGTTCTGCGCCGAAACCCGGAAACGAAAATTCGTGATGACACCCATCAGGCCTTCACACCGTCGTGAAGCGCCGGTGATGTATCATTCGTGGACTTCGACCCCGCGGGCGGGTGGAATTGACCGACAACGCCGCAACCCGCAGAGAGTTCGACGCTTGCCCGGCGGCGCGCCCCGTGCGTGAATTGACATAAGAAATTCCATGATCGCACCCCTCCCAGACCCGCTCCGGCGCATCATCGCGGCTGAGTACCCGCGCTTCTCATCACGAGAGATGGAGCGCCGCCGCGCCGCCATCAAGGGGGTGCTGGCCGAAGCCAATTGCGATCATCTGGTTTTCTGTGGTGCAAACCGCTTCGGCTCGGGCGTCCAGTGGCTGACCGGATGGCCGGCGACCGCCGAGGCCGTCGGCCTGTTCACGCCGGGACAGCCCGATGCGCTATTTATTCAATATCATAACCATGTGCCGCTGGCCCGGCGGCTCGCCGGCGAGACCGAGGTTCACTGGGGCGGGCAATCATCGATCCAGACGGCCGCGAACGAATTGGGCAGGCGCGGCGCGCAGGCCGGCAGGACCGCCTATATCGGACCTTTAACGGCGGATCAGCGCGACGTGCTGACGGCACGGTTCGGTAGCATCAAGAATTTGAATAAATCCTACGTGCGGCTGCGCATGATCAAGTCGGCCGAGGAGCTCGACTGGCTGCGCATCGGCGCGCATTTTTCGGATTTGGGAATGGTGGCGCTGCGCGACGGGCTGCGGCCCGGTTTGACCGAACGCAAGCTGGGAGACCTGGTCGAGCGCGCTTACGTCGCGCAGGGCGGCACCAATGTGATTCATTATTTCGGCGTCACACCGATGCATGATCCGGGAATCGCCGTGCCGGCGCAGTTTCCCTCGACTCGTCAGGTGCAAACGGGCGACGTGGTGTTTGCCGAGATCAGTGCCGCGTTCTGGGATTATCCCGGACAGGTGCTGCGCAGTTTTACGGTCGGCACAGAGCCGACCTCGCTCTATCGCGATCTGCATGCGGCGGCCGACGCGGCATTCGATGCCATTGCGGCGGTGCTGCGCGACGGCGCGCTGCCGGTCGAGGTGATCGAGGCGGCGCGCGTGATCGAGGACGCAGGCTTTACCACCATTGACGATCTGCTGCACGGATATGGCGGCGGCTACCTGCCGCCGATTCTTGGTTCCGCCAGCCGTCCGGCAGGCCCCGTGCCGAATGCGCCGTTCCGCGCCGGGATGACGGTGGTGATCCAACCGAACGTGGCGACGCGGGATGGCAAAGCTGGCGTGCAGACCGGCGAGATGGTGTTGGTGACGCAGCACGGCATCGAGCGGATGCATGGGATGCCGCGGGGGTTTGTTGCTATTGAGCCCTCATCCTGAGGAGCGTGCGAAGCACGCGTCTCGAAGGACGAGGGCGGGCATCTGAGTATGCAGCCATCCTTCGAGACGGCCGCTGCGCGGCCTTCTCAGGATGAGGATTGAGAAAGCTGCTCCACCAGCCAATCCGCGCTTTGCGAACGCCAGCGATACGCGCGATTGTTGGCGACATGATTGCCGTCCTCGATCAGCAGAAACGTGCACGGGCCGCTGACTTCCTTTGAGAGCCGTTCGGCGTGCTGCCAGGGAATCAGCCGGTCGAGCTTGCCGGTCATCACGAAAATCGGACAGGTGATGTTCCGGGCGACGCCCTTGAGCGACAGGTTCGCGGCGCGCGCGTTCGCCTCTTCTTGTGTGGCACAGTGGCTGCGCACGCGGAACGCCTCGCGCGTCAATTCGGCAAGACCCGGCCACGCCTCCTGCCAGTCATAGGGGCCGCCGAGCGCGATGCAGGCCTTGACGCGCTTCTCAAAGGCCGCGGCGCGCGCCGCGTAATAGCCGCCGAGACTGACGCCCCATAGGCCGATGCGCGAGGTATCAAGATCGCCGCGCGTCATCACGGTGTCGACGACCGCCTTCACGGCGACCTCGTAGTCGCCGCGAATAGGGAAATCATACTCGCCCTCGCCCTGGCCCGGTCCGTCGAATACCAAGGTGGCGATGCCGCGATCGAGATAAGGCCGCTCATAGGCCTCGGTTTCCTCTTTGGCCGAATCGAGGCCGACCGCCATCACCAGTACCGGTGGTTTGGCGATGCCGTTCGGCTTGCGCAATATGCCGTACAGCGCCTTGCCCTGGTACGGGATCGTGACGCGCTCGCCCGGCGGATTGAGATGCGGCAGCGCGAGCCTGCGGCATTCCACCGCCTTCATGTGCGCGGCCTTCATTTGCGCGATGTCATGCACGAACAGGAATTTGCCGAAGTGATAATAGACACCCGCACGCTGCAGATGCTCGCCCGCGCTGATGAACTTCTCGTTGGCCAGCGCCTCGCGCCCCATCGCCTCGTGCTGGGCCGCGCGTGCGCTCCATGCGCTGCACCAGTCGTTCCATGAGGCGACGCCCGCCGTCACCTCCTCGAAGTCGGTAAGCGCCACGCCATTTGCGACGAAACGCGGCGCCCAGTGGGCGATCGCGGATTTGACCAGTGCGTCCATTCAAAACTCCGTCCTCATCCTGAGGCGCCGGCCGAAGGTCGGCCTCGAAGGATGGCGGCAAGCGCCCTCGCCCTTCGAGACGCCCGCCTTTGACAAGGCGGGCTCCTCAGGGTGAGGGCTCGGCGGTGTTTGCTACTCCGCCGCCTGGGTCTGCGGCTGCGCGCGCGACTTCGCCCAGTAGTCGGCCTGCGCCTTGGTGGCTTTGAGCGCATCCGCCGTCTCGGTGCCCGGCGCCATCGAGGCGTCGGTTCCGGCGAGCACCTGGTGATGCTCGATATTCAGCGTGCGCAGCCAGCGCTGCTGGCCCATCGTCAGCGCAATGAAGTAGCCGATCTCGACCAGCTCCGGCTCGCTGAAGTGCTTATGCAGCCGCGCCCAGACTTCGTCGGTCGGAGGCAGATCCCAGGTGATCATCTCCGCATAGGCGAGTGCGGCCTTCTGCTTGTCGCTGTAGCGCGTTGAGGATTCAAAATTGATCAGATCGCCGTAATCGTCCTCCACGGTCCCGGCCTTGGCGGCCTTGATCGAGCGCTGATTGCCGCAGAACTCGCACAGCACCGAGCGCGACACATACACGCGGCACAGTTCCTTGATCGCGTGATCCGCGACGCCGTTGCGGAACACGTCGCGCCATGAATTGGCAAATGACCAGAACACCGCCGGCACGTGTGCGCGGATCGCCTGGCTCTCCGGCCGCGGCGTGCCTTCGCGGGCGCAGCGGTCGAATTCGGCGAGCATGGCCTCGTCGGTGACGGTGGATGGCTGAACGTAGCTAATGCGCGGGCTCATGTGTTCCTCCGGCGCTGGTTTTTCGTTGTGCGGACTATGCCGCAGCTGCATCCCCCGTTCAACGGCCGCAAATCGGAATGGCAGGCTTGTCGCGAAAATCCATTGTGAAGGATTTCGCCTCTGGTCTATGCATTTGGCATCGGGCCAGTGGGCACGATCCCGCCACGGGCCGCGCGGCCAGAACCGAAACAATCGCCACAGGGCGAATGGGGGACTACCAGGATGGACGACGTTCGCGAGCGCTTTCAGAACCTGCACGAGTTTGTCAAAGCCGCACGGTTCAATCTCAACCGCAACAACTACGACTACATCGTCGGCGGCACCGAGACCGAGACGACGCTCGCGCGCAACCGTTCCTCGCTCGACTCGATCGCGTTCAAGCCGCGCGTACTGCGCAACGTGCGCCACGTCGACTGCACGTCCACGCTGTTCGGCCGCAAGACCCGCCTGCCGGTGATGATCGCGCCCGTCGGCGGCCTGCAGCTGTTTTGGGACGGCGGCGTCGCGACGGTCGCCGAAGCGGCCGGCGAATTCGGCATCCCGGTGATGCAGAGTTCGGCGACCGAGCCGCCGCTGGAGGAAGTCGCCAAGCGCGCGCCCAAGGCCGACAAGATCTTCCAGCTTTATGTGCGCGGCGACGACGATTTCGTCGACGACTATTACAAGCGCTCGCAGAAGGCCGGCTATGCGCCGCAGTTCTGCTTCACGGTCGACCTTGCGCATTACTCGCGGCGCGAGCGTGACGTCGTGAAGCGCTATTCGCGCTGGTCCGGTCGCAATCAGCAGGAACACGAGATCCAGTCCTCGCTCGACTGGGCGCTGATCGAACGCTTCAAGAAGCGCAATCCAGAAGCCCAGGTCATCATCAAGGGCATCCAGACCGCCGAGGATGCGCAGATCTGCATCGATAGCGGCATCGCCGGCATCTATGTGACCAACCACGGCGGCCGTGCGCTCGATCATGCACGCGGCGCGATGGATATCCTTCCCGAGGTGGTCGATGTCGTGAAGGGCCGCGCCACGATCATCGTCGACGGCGCGTTCTATCGAGCGACCGACGTGCTCAAGGCGATCGCGCTGGGCGCAAATGCGGTCGGCATCGGACGGCTCTACTGCTACGCGCTTGCCGCCGCCGGACGCCCCGGCATCGTGCGCATGCTGGAGCTTTTGGAAGACGAGATGCGCCGCGACCTCGGCCTGATGGGCTGCGAGAGCATCGCCAAGCTCGATAGTTCCTACGTCTGCAAGATGGCGCCGGTGAAGGTGGCGGACGTGTTCAGCGCCTATCCGCTCGCCGGTATCGAGCACGAGCCGTATTGATCGAACCGGAGGCCGCGATGGCGGAGATCAAGATCTTCAGCCCGGACGTGCTTGGCAAGCCGCTCGGGCAATATTCGCAGATCACCCGCGTCAAGGCCTTCGAGTTCGTCTACATCGCGGGCCAGCTCGCAACCAACTGCGAAGGCGCGATCATCGGCGCCGACGACTTCGACGCGCAATGCGCTCAGGTGTTCGCCAACATCGAGACGGCGTTGAAATCGGTCGGCGCCGGATGGGGCAATGTGGTGGAGTTCACGACCTACCTCGTGCACTCCCAGGACATCCCGAAATTCATGACCTATCGCAAGCACGAATTCCCCAAATTCTTCCCCGATGGCGCCTATCCGCCGAACACGCTACTGATGGTCGACCGGCTGGTTCAGGAGCCGTTTCTGGTCGAGGTGAAGACAATTGCCGCGCTTTAGCAACACGACAGCCGCCTTCGCGGCGCTGATCGCACTGCTCGCCGCCACCCCCGCCCTCGCGCAGCGCGCGACCTGCCACAACGGCGCAAACTTTGAACGCTGGCTCGACGACTTCAAGCGCGAGGCCGTGGCGCAGGGCGTCTCGCAGCGCACCATTGCATCCGCCACGCACCTGATGGTTTACGACCAGCAGGTCGTGAACAAGGACCGCGGCCAGAAGGTGTTCTCGCAGACCTTCCTGGAATTCTCCGACCGCATGGTGGCGCGGCACCGCATCGACGGCGGCATCCTGCGCATCGCGAAAAATCGCCCGATGTTCCAGAAGATCGAGCAGCAGTTCGGCGTGCCCGGTCCGGTGATCGCGGCATTCTGGGCGCTGGAGACCGACTTTGGCGGCTTCATGGGCAATCTGCCCACCATCAAGTCCGTGACATCGTTGGCTTATGATTGCCGCCGGCCCGACCTGTTCCGCAAGCAGCTTCTGTCCGCGCTCAAGATCATCGAGCGCGGCGATCTGACGCCCGAACAGATGGTCGGCCCGTTCGCCGGCGAGCTTGGCCAGTTCCAGTTTCTCCCCGCGCACTATCTCGATTACGCGGTCGACTTCGACGGCGACGGCCGGCGTGACCTGTTGCGCTCGGCACCGGACGCAGTCGCATCGGCGGCGAACTATCTTTCCAAGATCGGCTGGAAGCGCGGCCAGCCGTGGCTCGAAGAGGTGCGGGCGCCCGCGAATATGGATTGGGCGCAGGCCGATCTCACGATCCAGCATCCGCGCACCCAATGGGCCAAGTGGGGCGTCGCGCGCGCCGACGGCCAGCCGATTGCGGCCGACGCGCAGGTCGCCTCGCTGCTGCTGCCGATGGGCCGCTTCGGCCCGGCGTTTCTGGCTTATCCGAACTTCCAGGTCTTCCTCGAATGGAACCAGTCGATCGTCTATTCGACCTCGGCGGCGTATTTGGCGACGCGCATCGCGGGCGCGCCGGCGATGAAACGCGGTACGGGACCGATCGCACCGTTTGCATCTGCGCAAATCCGCGAATTGCAACAATTGCTGGCGCGGCGCGGCCATGACGTCGGCAAGATCGACGGCTTCCTCGGCCTCAAGAGCCGTGCCGCCGTGAAGGCCGAGCAGGTCAAGCTGGGGCTGGCGGCGGATAGCTATCCGACACCGGAGCTGGTCGCGAAGCTGCAAGGACGCTGACAAAAGCGCCCAACAAGACGAGAACAAAAAAGAGGAAACGTCATGCGAAAAGTACTCCAGCTCGCGACCGCGTTGTGCGCGCTCGGCGCGCCGTGCGTGCTTGCGGTACCGGTCCTCGCGCAGAACTGGCCGGAGCGGACAATACGCCTCGTCGTCCCCTACCCGCCGGGCGGCAATGTCGACGGCGCGGCGCGCATCGTTGCCAACAGGCTGCAGGAAAAGCTCGGCCAGCCGGTCGTGATCGAGAACAAGGCCGGCGCTGGCGGCCTGATCGCAGGCGAAATGGTCGTAAAGTCGCCGCCTGACGGCTACACGCTGTTCGTCGGCGCCAACGGGCCGATCCTCTTTGCGCCGGAGATCACCGGCAAGCATGCCTATGAGTGGAGCAAGGACTTCGTGGCCGTCAGCACGATCTCGCTCACCCCGCTGGTACTGCAGGTCCACCCGTCCGTATCGGCGAAGACCCTGGGGGAGTTCTTCGAGCTCGCCAAGCGCGATCCCGGCAAGCTCAACATGGCCTCGCCCGGCCCGGGCACGACCAATCATCTGCTGAGCGAGTTGCTGCAGTCGACCGCGAACGCGTCCTGGACCACCGTGCACTACAAGGGCAACGCGCCCGCCACGAATGACCTCATTGCGGGTCACGTGCAGTTCAACTTCGACCAGATTTCGGTGGCGCTCCCCTTCCTCAAGGAAGGCCGCACGCGGGCGCTTGCGGTCACCGGCACCAAGCGCGCGCATTGGATTCCCGACGTGCCGACCTTCGCCGAGCTCGGTTACCAGGACGTCGTCGGACAGACCTTCACGGCGTTAATGGCGCCCGCCGGCACGCCGGAACCCATCATCGCGAAGCTCAATACGGCGCTGACCGAGATCTTGCGCGACAAGGGCGTCATCGAGAAATTCGACCTGCTCGGCGCGGAAACGGCTGCGATGTCGCCCGAGGAAACGCGCAAATATCTTAGCTCCGAAGATGCGACCTGGATGCCGATCGTACGCAAGGCGAATATCAAGGCGGAGTGAGACTCGGCGTACAATAACTCCGTCATGGCTGGGCTTGTCCCAGCCATCCACGACTTGCTTTTGTTTTGACAGGAAGACGTGGATGCCCGGCCATCAGGGCGTTTACGCCCATCTTCGACGGGCTATGGCCGGGCATGACGGCTACGTGCGTTCGCCGCCTGCGTTTCAAAACCCGAACAGCCTGGCGGGATTGTCGACCAATATCTTCCGCCGCTCTTCATCGCTGTTCGTCGCGCGGTAAAGCAGCTCAATCAGGTCGGCCTCGTTGGGCGGCTGCGACGTCGAGATCGGATGTGGCCAATCGCTCGCCCAGATGACGCGATCGGGCGCCGCCTCGATATAGGCGCGCATCAGCAGCACGACGTCGTCCCACGGCTTGCCGGCCTTGGAGATTTTCTCGGCCAGCGACAGCATCACCCAGAAATTACCTTGGCTGAGCAGTTCGAGCGTCTTCTTCAGCGATGGGTCATCACGCCCCGCCGCCGGATTGGGCCGCCCCATGTGGTCGATGATGATCGGCAGGTCGAGTTTTTCGTATTGCGCCGCCTGCTCGGCAAAGCCGTTCGTCTCGGGCTGCACCTTGATGAACCAACCGAGTTCGCGGATGCGCGCGATCGCGCGCGCGAAGGCGTCCGCCGTCAATGCGATGCCGAGCGACTGGCGGGAAAAGCGCGCGCCGCGAATGCCGCCCGCGTGCAGTTTCGCGAGCGTGGCATCGTCCGCGCTGTCGAACACCGCCGCATTGGCGCAGCCGCGATAGTTCGGCCCCGCCGCCGCGATGCCGTCGAGCGTTGCCTGATGATCCGCCCCATAGGTGGTCGGCTGCACGATGATGCCGCGCTGCAGGCCGAGCGTCCG
>JBBWZU010000388.1:0-8387 GCA_039649225.1 Hyphomicrobiales bacterium
GATAGGGCCAGCGCAGCACGCGGATCGCCTTGTGCCGCGTGCGCGCCTGCGCTTCGGTCAAACCGACATGCGCCAGTTCCGGGTCCGTAAAGGTCACCCAGGGGATTGTCTCCTCGTTTGCCTTCGCGGGCAGCCGGAACAGCGCGTTCCGGATCACGATGCCGGCGTGGTAGTTGGCGACGTGGGTGAACTGCAATCGGCCCGCCACATCGCCGATCGCGTAAACACGCCGATTTGTGGTTCGCAACCCGCGGCCGACCAGGATACCACTTGATTCGTATTTGATGCCTGCGGCTTCAAGATCAAGCCCTGCGACATTGGCTTTTCGCCCCGTGGCGATCAGCAGATCGCTGCCCTCGATGGTTTCTTCGCCCTGCGGGCCTTCGATCGCGGCCTGCACATGATCGCCGTTGCGAGCGACGCGCACGACCTTGACACCCTGGCGGATCACCACACCGTCCTGCGCCAGCGCTTCAAGCACGATCGCGGCGCACTCGGGATCGTCCTTGGCGAGCGGTACCGCGGCTTCGAGCACCGTCACGCGCGCGCCGAGACGGCCGTGCGCCTGCGCCAGTTCCAGGCCGATCGGACCGCCTCCGATGATGATGAGATGCTCCGGGCAGCGCTTGAGCTCGAAGACCGTCTCGTTGGTGAGATACGGCGTCTCGGCAAGACCCGGGATCGGCGGCACCGCGGCGGACGAACCGGTGGCGATCACGAAGCGGCGCGCTTTGATCTCAAACCGCTCGCCGACCACGACAGTCCTGGCGTCCTTGAAGCGCGCGGTGCCCTCGATCACCTGCACGCCGAGGCCGGTGAAACGCTCCTTGGAATCATTCGGGGCGATCGCCGCGATCACGCCGTGCACATGCGCGTTCACCTTGGCAAAATCGACGTCGGCGCGTGGGAGCTTCAGGCCGAACGGCGCGACGTGCTTCGGCTCGGCCGCGTGCCGGGCGGCGGCAAGAAGCGCCTTGGAGGGAACGCAGCCGTAATTGAGGCAATCCCCGCCCATCAGGCCCTTCTCGATCAGCACGACCGGAACGCCGAAGGCAGCGGCCGCCGCCGCAGCCGAAAGGCCGCCGGACCCGGCGCCAATCACGCAGATGTCGGGGCTCAGCAGATCCGTCACAAGCGCTCCATGTCGGGGCCAATCAGGCGAGCTTGGCTGGATGCGCGTGCGCGCGCGCACGCCATCGCTTCACCACGACAGGAATGAGCGCCATGACGCCGAGTGCCGCGAAGGCCGCGAGCAGTTGCGGCGTGACGATCATGCCGAGATCGAACTGCAGCTTGCAGTCGGCGGCGCCGGACGCCAAACAGGCGCGATAGGCGCCGCCCTGCGCGGCGAGAACGCTGTCGAGGCCGGAGCCGAGAAATGCGAACGCAAAAGTCGCCGGCACGATGCCGATCGCCGTGGCGGCGACGAAAGTCGATGGCTTCACCCCCACGAGTGCGGGCGCGAGATTGACGAGAAAAAACGGAAACGCCGGCACCAGCCGCAGGAACAAGAGATAGCTGAACGCGTTCGCGCAAAACCCGCTCGCGATCTTGCTGGCCAGCGGACCGGCGCGGCGCGCTAGCGTTTCGCCGCAAGCGCTGCGGGCGATGAAAAAGACGATCGTCGCGCCCGCGGTGGCGGCGACGACACTAGCGGCCCCACCAAGCGCAACCCCGAACAAGATGCCGCCGGACATCGTGAGCAGCGAGCCGCCCGGAATCGAGAGCGCCACAACCACGATGTAAATCGCCATGAAGCCCGCAACCGCCGCGACGCTATGGGCGGCAATGAACGCATCGATCGCCATGCGGTGCCGGACCAGAGTTTCGAACGAGACATGGCGGTGCAGCCCGGAGGCGAATACCGCCGCCATCGCGACAACGATCACTCCGACCGGCACGAACCGGCGCAAACGCCTCCAAAGGGGCGGCACGGCGGGCGTTTCGCCGTGGCGGCGCTGGTTGATCTTGCTCATCGCAGCCTGGTTGTTGGGGCCATCGCCAAGGCTCGCTGGAGGTTCTCGTTAGAGGTTAACGGCAGAATGGCCACAAGCTATATACAAGCTTTGTTACCAAGAAGGGCCTGTCACCGCCATGTGAGGGCTCTGCCGGACCCCCTCGCGCGACCGTGAAGCCATCGCTGAGCTGAGCGATTCCGCCCGGATTTGCACCGGCGGACGCCTCGTCCGTCGTATTGGGCGTCGCATTGACTTGGGCCGCGCCCCTCCCGTATAAGCCCGCCAAGCTTCGAGCGCCGGCAGCCTTGGACATGCCGGTTTCAGCGCATTTTTTTCAACAGACCGGCGCCGCTCATCCGAAACCTTGTGCGCCCAGGCCGCGACCAGCTGAGTGTGTGACCCGTGAAACGGACCTATCAACCGAGCAAACTGGTGCGCAAGCGCCGTCACGGCTTTCGCGCCCGGACCGCAACTGTCGGCGGCCGCAAGGTCATCGCGGCGCGGCGCGCGCGGGGACGCAAGCGTCTTAGCGCCTGACGCCGGCGTACGGCGGACCCATGGAGCGGCTGAAGCGACGCGCTGACTTCCTCGCCGCGGCCACGGGCATCAAAGCTCCGGCAGCGGGATTTGTGTTGCAGGCGCGCGCGCGCGGCGAAGCGGCACCGGCCCGTTTTGGCTTTACGGTCTCGAAAAAGGTCGGCAATGCCGTCGCGCGCAACCGTGTCAAGCGGCGCCTGCGCGAGATCGTGCGGCTGAATGCCGTCATGGCGGCACAGGGCGGCCATGACTACGTGCTGATCGGCCGGAAGGCGGCGCTGACGCTGCCATTTGGCCGGATGGTTGGCGAATTCGCAAGCGCCCTGAAGCGGGCGCACGGCAAGCGGCAAACGCGGCCGGCGGCTGAGAGCAAAACATGACCGACAACAAGAACACGTTTATTGCCATCGCGTTATCGGCGATCGTGCTGCTGGGATGGCAGTACTTCATCGGCATGCCGCAGATGGAAAAGCAGCGCCTGCAGGCGCAGCAGCAAGCCCAGCAGCAGGCTCAGCAGCAACAGCAGGCGCCGGCGCCGTCCGGCAATGCCGCGCCCGGCAGCACCGCACCGGTGCCGGGACAGCCGACGCCGCAGGCGCCGGGTCAAGCCGCCCCTGCGGGCCAGGTGATCACCCGCGAGGCCGCTCTCGCGGCCGGCCCGCGCGTCTCAGTCGAGACGCCGCGGATGAGGGGCTCGATCGCACTCAAGGGCGCGCGCATCGACGACGTTTCGCTGACCGGATATCACGAGACCGTGGATCCGAACTCGCCACCCATCGTGTTCCTGTCACCCTTCGGAACCGAGAACCCGCTTTATGCCGAATTCGGCTGGGTCAATGGTGCGGGCGCGAATGCCAAGCTGCCGACCCTCGACACGATCTGGCGTCAGGACGGGTCGGGCGCGCTGACGACCAACAAACCCATCACGCTGACCTGGGACAATGGCGAGGGGCTGGAGTTCCGCCGCACCATCGCGGTCGATGACAAGTACCTGTTCAGCGCCAAGGACGAGGTCGTCAACAAAGGTGCCGCAGCGGTCACGCTGGTGCCCTACGCGTTCATTCGCCGTCACGGCACCCCGAAGACCGAAGGCTATTACATCCTGCATGAAGGTTATCTCGGGGTCTTCGGCGACCAGGGGCTGAAGGAAGACAGCTACAAGAACCTGGAAGAGAAGAAAGAGATCAAGTTCAAGGCTACGAACGGCTGGCTCGGCTTCACCGACAAGTACTGGGCGGCAACTTTGCTGCCCGACACCAAGGCCAACCTGAACGCCACCTACTCGGCAAACCCCGCGGCCAATCCGAAGACCTACCAGACCGATTACCTGCTCGACGCGCAGACCATTGCGCCGGGCGCGAGCGGCGCTGCGGACTTCCGCCTGTTCGCCGGCGCCAAGGAAGTGCAGACCATCGATGCCTACGACAAGGCGCTCGGCCTCAACCGCTTCGAGCTGATGATCGACTGGGGCTGGTTCTACTTCATCACCAAGCCGATGTTTAAGGCGATCGACTTCTTCTATCATCAGGTCGGCAATTTCGGCCTCGCGATCCTGATCGTCACGATCCTGGTCAAGCTGCTGTTCTTTCCGCTCGCCAGCAAGTCCTATGCCTCGATGGCCAAGATGAAAGCCGTGCAGCCCGAAATGGCCGCGATCCGTGAGCGCTACGGCGACGACAAGATGAAGCAGCAGCAAGCGCTGATGGAGCTGTACAAGAAAGAGAAGATCAATCCGCTCGCCGGCTGCCTGCCGATCGTGGTGCAGATTCCGGTGTTTTTCTCGCTCTACAAGGTGCTGTTCGTCACCATCTAGATGCGCCATGCGCCCTTCTACGGTTGGAACAAGGATCTCGCGGCGCCCGACCCGACCAACCTGTTCAACCTGTTCGGGCTGATCCCGATCGACCCGACGACATTGCCGATGTTCGGCCACTTCCTGCACCTCGGCGTGTGGCCGATCATCATGGGCATCACGATGTTCGCCCAGATGAAGCTCAATCCGGCGCCGCCCGATCCGACGCAGAAGCTGATCTTCGACTGGATGCCGCTGATCTTCACCTTCATGCTGGCGGGATTCTCGGCCGGCCTGGTGATCTACTGGGCCTGGAACAATACGCTCTCGGTCGCTCAGCAGTCCTACATCATGCGCAAGAACGGTGCGAAGGTCGAACTGATCGACAACATCAAGGCGCTGTTCGTAAAGAAGAAGAGCGCGGAGACCTGACGCCTCGGCGTTGACGCGGCAGGTGGATTGTGATGAACGCCGCGGCTTTCACAGCCTCCGAAATCGAAGCCGGCCGCAAGCTGTTCGCGGCCGACTGGCAGTTCGCCTTCGCGGCCGGAACGGCCGAGCGGCTGCCGCCGATGCAGGGGATCGAGATCGCGTTCGCGGGCCGCTCGAACGTCGGAAAATCCACGCTGATCAATGCGCTCACCGGCCGCAAGGCGCTGGCGCGCACCTCGCACACGCCCGGCCGCACCCAGGAACTGATCTATTTTACCGCCCCGCCCCCCTCGCCGCTGCGTCTCGTCGACATGCCGGGCTACGGCTATGCGGAAGCGCCGAAGAACATCGTGCAGGCCTGGACCGCGCTGATCCACGCCTACCTCTCGGGCCGGTCCAACCTGGCGCGTGTCTATGTACTGATCGATGCCCGCCACGGCCTGAAGACCGCCGACGACGCCGTGCTCAAGACGCTCGATGTCGCGGCGGTGAGCTATCAGATCGTGCTCACCAAAGGCGATCAGGTGCCGGCGAAGGAGCTTGAGACGCGGCTTGCCGACACGGCCGCGGCCATCAAAAAGCGCGCCGCCGCATTCCCGGATATTCTCGTGACTTCCTCGCGCGAGGGCACCGGCATGCCCGAGTTGCGCGCCACCATCGCCAGAATGGTGGCGGAGCGACGTTAGCTACGGCCGCGCGTCCCAATCGCGGCACGCGGTGCTCGCCGTATCATCCAGTGTCTGCGCCAGCGCCTCGCCGAGCACGCGATAGCCCGCTTCGTTGAAATGGTTCCAGTCGCGCGGCCCGTGGATAAGCTCGTTCGCGGCCGCAGCGCGCAGCGCGGGACGCATGTCGCGGAAGCGAATGCCCTGGGCCATTGTGAGGTCCCGGATCTGCTCGCAGGTCCGCTGGCTCGCCGCGTCGATGTCGCCGGCCGATGCGGCACGTACAGTGTTGAGCGGCCAGTCCGTATAGGTATCGACGGTCTTGTCGGCGTGGCGATAGATCGTGGCGGGCGACGGCAGATAGAACATCGTGATGGCGCTGTCGGGGAAATTCCGCCGCAGCCATGCGAGCGAAACATCGAACACCATCAAAGCGTTCTCGATGCTGGCTGGCGGCAATTCGAAGGGCGGCTTCTGCAGCGTCGGCACCGGATTGGCGATGCCACCCGCCAGCACCTTGTTGTGCGCAGAGGGCTTGCGCAGCGTCTCGAAGCTGTCCCGGTTGGTGAGCAGGAATTGCGCCATCTTGAATGTGGTTTCGGCCAACTCGGTGTAGCAGCGCGTTGGAGAAAGCGTCGCATATTGGGCCTCGATATAACGCGCGATGATCTCGCGCGTTGGTGCGCCATATGTTTGCGCGGCCATGTTCACCACATAGCCGTTCTCGTCGAGGTCGTTGCCCTCATAGAAGTAGACCAGCATTTGCCTCGGCGCTTCGAGAGCCGGATAGACGAAGCAATGATCGCGCAGAACGCGCGTCGGCATACGCACCATGGCTTGCGCGCTACCGGCCCCGCCGATGCCAAGACTGATGACGTCGCGGCCGGTCAGGCGACGCAGGATATGCGCGGAGTGAACAAGTTTGGCGCGGTCGCCGCCGGCCGCCAACAGGCCATCGCCCTGCCCTTCGGCGTAGGAATCGCCGAGCAGCGCGACGTAGTCGCGCGGCGCATGGGTGCCCTTGGAGGTTTGGGCGAAGACTTCGGCGCGCTCGGGAAAATGCGGCCGCAAATTCAGCGACAGGTCGGGCAGGAAGAAGCGGAAAATCAAAAAGCTCGCCGCCAGATAGGTCAGCGTCGCCGAAACGAGAACAAGCGCGGCATTCGCCAGCGCGGATTTGACGGACGGGCGCATCGGACTTCTTTGGCCCGATTGCGCCCGTCCTGTCTATGAGCCTGCGCCGCCAATTAGGCGGCGCAGCAGAACTCCATCGTCCGGGGGAGAGACGATGGGCGCTCCAAGACGCGGGCGACCGCACGCAATTGCGGCCGCAGCTTTTCGGGATCAACTCCGTCAGCGCGCATCACCAGGCGGATGAGCGGGTCGGATAGCATCTCGTTCAGGGTCGGCTCTCGCTGCCATAAGATCATGCGTCTGGTCCTTATTCTTCTTGGCTTTCGGTTTGGCTTCAGGCGGCAGCGCGCTGATCACACTGCGTGCGCATCTTGGCGGTGGCGGCGGTCACGGCTTTCTCGGCGGCCTCCGGTCCATAGGCCGTGCCATCGACCTCCAGCACCTCGACGTCGGTCATGCCGAGGAAGCCGAGCACACTCTTGAGATAGGGAATCTGGAAGTCGAACGGCTTGCCGGCCTCCGAATAGACGCCGCCGCGTGCGCCGACGATGATCACCTGCTTGCCGGTGACGAGTCCCTTCGGACCCGCCTCGCTATAGCTGAAGGTACGGCCGGCGCGCGCCACGTTGTCGATCCAGGCCTTGAGCGTGGTGGGAATCGTGAAGTTGATCATCGGCGCGCCGATCACCACCACATCGGCGGCGAACAACTCGTCCACAAGCGCGTCGGATTGCGCGAGTGCGGCGCGCTGGCGCTCGGTCTGCGGGCCTTGGGGGCTCCGGGTCGCGGCAACAAAATCGTCGTCGATATGCGGCAGCGGATCGGTCGCGACATTCCGCACCGTGACGGTCGCCCCCGGATTGCGCGTCAGCAGCTCGTCCACGACATTACCGGCGACCCGGTTGGAATAAGAAGCATTGCCGCGTGAGCTCGAGACGATGTGCAGGATGTTCATGCTAGTCCTCTTGATCTGATTGTCCGGCCGGCGTTCGGACACCCGGCTTTCCGCGTGACTTGACGCCTCTGGTGTGTTACTGACCGGTCACATGTATCCTTGTTACTGACCGGTAACATCCCTGTCAAGGCGAAATCCGATGTCCGCCGCTGCAAGCTCCGCTTTCCCGTCTGCAAACCCGCGCGTTCCGCCGCGCGAGCGCATTATCGCGGCCGCAAGCGACCTGTTTTACCGCCATGGCATCCGCGCCGTCGGCGTCGAGGCGATCGCAGAGGCTGCCGGCACCAACAAGATGACGCTCTACCGGCATTTCAATTCGAAGGACGAGCTGGTTGCGGAGTACCTGCGCTGCCTGGCGCGTGGTGGCGAAAAGTTCTGGCTGGAACTAGAAGTCGCTCATCCGAGCGACCCACGTGCGCAGTTGCGCGGCTGGCTCGCCGCCATGCAGGCGCATGTGCTCGACAGCGACCAGCGCGGCTGCGCGCTCGCCAATGCGGCGGTCGAGCTGCCCGAAAAGGAGCATCCGGCGCGTTGCGTCATCGAGCAATACAAGAGCGAACAGCGTGGCCGGCTGGTGCGGCTATGTGCCGTTTGCGGCGTCGACGAGCCGGAGTTGCTGGCCGACGAACTCTTTCTGCTGCTGGAGGGCGCGCATGTCAGCGCCCAGAGCCTCGGGCCTAATGGCCCAGCCTCGCGCCTCGTTCGCATGGGCGAGGCGGTGATTGCGTCACATATCCCGGCGTCTTCTTCCATCGCCCCGCGTTAGCGGGAGAGGGAAAGAAAGAGTCCCCCTTTCGCCTGTCATGCCTGAACGGTAAAAGCGGCCCGCAAGCCGCCAGGAACCCCGCATGCCCGTCGATCCCCAAGACCAAGCCCGCACCCTTATCGAAGCGCTGCCGCACATGCAGCAGTAC
>JBBWZU010000402.1:0-3267 GCA_039649225.1 Hyphomicrobiales bacterium
GCCTTTCCACTCAATCATGTCGGCGTGGGATTGAATCAACATCAATTCCGCTCACCCCCGCGGAGGCGGGGTCCAGGGCCGCATGCCTGGACCGGCGTGTTTAGCCCTGGATTCCCGCTTTCGCGGGAATGAGCGGATCATGCTGTACAAGCCTTCTTGCACAGCGCGCATAGCTCTGGCGCGCGGCTCGCCGATTGCACGCTTGCGCGCGCCGTGGGACAGGAAGGGCAATGTCCCCGCCGCCGCTTCCCAACCCGCCATCGTCCGCGCTTGCCGCCTACCGCCGCGGCCTGCAGGCGACGTGGACCTCGGTGTTCAGCTATGTGCTGTTCGGCACTTACATCGGCATCGGCGCGCTCGGGCATGATTTCGGCTTTTCGCTCACCTGGTCGATGCTCTGCACGCTGCTGGTCTGGGCAGGACCCGCGCAAGTCGTCCTGATCTCCAGCCTCGGCGCGGGGGCGACCGTGCTGGCGGCCGGGATCGCGGTCTGCATCAGCAGCGTGCGCCTGCTGCCGATGGTGGTGGCGCTGCTGCCGATGCTCAAGCGGCCCGGCCTGTCGTCATGGCGGCTGGTGGCGCCGGCGCATTTCACCGCGGTCAGCATGTGGGTCGAGGCGCTGCGGCTGCTGCCCGGCCAGCCGCGCGAGGACCGCATCGCCTTCTGCAACGGGCTCGGCACCGGCTATCTGCTCACCGCCATGACGGCGACATTCACGGGCTACTACCTTGCCGCCAAGCTGCCGCCGCTGGCGAGCGGCGCGCTGCTGTTCCTGACGCCACTCGCGTTCCTGATGTCGACCTTGCGCAACAGCCGCACGCTGATCGACTACCTCTCGCTCGGATTTGGCCTACTGCTCGGCCCGGTCTTTGCCTGGACGCAGAGCGAGTTCGACCTGATGTGGAGCGGCCTGGTTGCCGGCACCGCGGCCTACCTCATCCACCGGTTTCGCGAGGCCATGGCGTGAGCGCATTGTCCGGCGAGCACGCCGCCTATCTGGCGCTGATCCTGGCCGGCTTCCTGCCGAACGAGATCTGGCGCTTTCTCGGCGTGATGTTCGCGAGCGGGCTCGACGAGGGCTCGGAGATCCTGGTGTGGGTGAGGGCGGTCGCGACCGCGATCCTGGCCGGCGTGATCGCCAAGCTGACGGTGTTCGCGCCGGGCGTGCTCGCGGCCGTGCCGACCTCGCTGCGCGTCTGCGCCGTGCTGATCGGCTTCCTGGGATTTCTGGCGATCCGCCGTTCGGTCTTTGCCGGCGTGATCGTCGGCGAGATCGCGCTGGTTCTCGGCGCGCTGCTGTTTGGAGGGTAGGGCGGGCAAAGCGCGCAGCGCGTGCCCGCGCGAACACGGACGGCGGGCACGCTTCGCTTTGCCCCGCCCTACTACATCAGGGCAATCACGATCGCCGAAACTGACTAACGCCGATGCCGGCGCGATCGATACGCACGAGGCTCTGCGGCGGGACTGCGTCCCAGCCGATGCTGGCGTCATCGATCGGCTCGGAGACGACGAGCGCGCCGCGTCCGGGGCCACGCGCATTGAGGTAGAGCGTCGGCGGACGTTCGTCGCTCGCATAGCGGATCGCATAGAGCGTTTCGCCGTCGGACATCGCGGCGGTGAAGCGAAACGGTTCGTTGACGGCGCTCGCCGCCATCTGATGCTCGATCAGCTCGACAACCCGGGCGAACGCGCCCTCGGCATCCGCAGCGAACCCGAACGCCAGCAAGAGCAGAAAGATCACTTCGCTGTCGGTCGTGCCGTTCCGGCCGGCGTAATGGCTGTCGGGAATGTGGCCTTCCAGAACGCGGCGCACACGTGGCCAGCCGCCGATCTGGCCGTTGTGCATGAACAAATAGCGGTCGGCTGCAAACGGATGACAGTTGGTCCGGATCGTTGCGGTGCCGGTCGCGGCACGCACGTGCGCGAGAAACAAGGGACTGCGGATATGGTGGGCGATCGAAAGCAGGTTCTCGTCGCTCCAGGCCGGCCGCACGTCGCGGAACAGGCCGGGCTTCTCGCGCTCGCCGTACCAGCCGATCCCGAAGCCGTCGGCATTGACCTCGGATTTCGCCTCGCGGCAGTGGCGACTTTGCGCGATCAGACTCTGACAGGGCTTTGAGACGAAGTCCTCGAGGAACACCGGCTCGCCGAGATACGCCAACCAGCGGCACATGCTTTAGCGCAGCGGTGCGTCGGGAAGGGCGGCCGGCGGGAGCGCGTGCGCGCGGCTTGTGATGCGGTCATGCATCTCGCGGATCATGCGGCTTGCCGTGGTCTCGAACAGGCACGGAATGATCGCGTGCACGAGGGCTGCCAGAGCGGCGCCGAACAGGCGCGCCGCAAAGCCGAGCGCGAAGAAAAAATGCTCGCCGTAGGATTCGTCGACCCTCTGCGGATGCGACAGGAACAGCCGGTGCAAGATGGTCGGCATGAGAAGGCTCCAGCGGGTGGTTCCGGCAAATTTTTAGGTGAGTCTGCCCGGGCAGATGTCCCAAATGTCACGGCACGTGCCAGAGTCCGGTTGAAAACGGACGACGATATCTGGTATTGTTGGGACAATGGACACAACAGATCAAAAGCTGCTCGACATCCTGCAGCATGACGCCGCACTCTCGCTCGACGAGCTCAGCGCCAGGATGGCGCTGTCGCGTAATGCCTGCTGGCGCCGCATCAAGCGCCTGGAGGACGACGGGGTGATCAAGGCCCGCGTGACGCTGCTCGACGCGCGCCGCATCAATGTCGGCCTGACCGCCTTCATCGCGCTGCGGACAACCGAGCACAGCGCGAAATGGCTCGACCAGTTTTCCAAAGCCGTGCGCGATCTGCCCGAGATCGTCGGCGTCTATCGCATGACCGGCGACGTCGACTACCTGCTGCAGGCCGTCATCCCGGATGTCGCGGCCTACGACCGGCTCTACAAGCGGCTCATCGGCAAGATCACGCTCGCCGACGTGTCGTCGTCATTCGTCATGGAAGAGATCAAGTCGACGACGGTCCTGCCGCTCGACTATGCGCCCGCCAAGCGGGGGTGAGCGCGTCATCGTCGTGCGCCGGCAGGATGCGGCGACTGGCAAACTGGACGCTGGAATTAGAGTTGTTCCACGAGACGGCGGGCTGATTTTTCGCGTAATGTTGTGCGATCATCAGATCGCAGACTCGTACCTGTACAGGCATCCCATGGACCCTTTGCAGATTCTTCAGGCCTTGAACGAACGGGGGCGCCTCCCGGTCGAGGCGATTCGCGAAGCGCGCGCGAAGCGCGAAGC
>JBBWZU010000443.1:0-13285 GCA_039649225.1 Hyphomicrobiales bacterium
ATGTCGTCGGCGATCAGGTGCTGCGCGCCATCGCGATGCTGTTCAAGTCGCATATGCGTCCGGGAGACACCGTGGCGCGCTTCGACAGCGACACATTCGCCGCGATCCTGCCGCTGATGCGCGGCAATGATGCCGTGGCTTGCGCCGACCGCTTCCGCCAAAGCTTGATGGCGCACGAATTGGTGCGGCATCCGAACGGGGCCGGCCGCGTGACCGCGTCAATCGGCGTCGCCGACGCGATCAAAGGCGACACGCCCGAGTTCCTGCTGCGCCGTGCCGGCAACGGCCTGAAGATCGCCAAGCGCGAAGGACGCAATCGCGTGGTCGAAATGACGCCGGACGGCCCGCTGTGGAAAGCCGAGCGGCGCGCTTAGAGCTAGTTCGTCAGCATCGCCGAGTCGTTACAGACCTGCGGGTACGCGCCGCGGCAGGCCTTGTACAATTCGCCACAGGGCTGCGCGGCCTGGATCGCCGCCTCGGCGGTCTTCAGGCGGTCGCCATTCTGGCTCGCCAGCGGGTCGTAGGTCATTACCGCTTCGTCGCGGCCAAGCTTGCGGTCGGCGATGAGGAAACGTTCGGCCGCCGTGAAGAACACGGTTGCGGTCTTGCTGGCTTCGTCGGCCTGCTTGGTGAACGCCGCATAGGCGGCGGGGTCCGGCTTGGTCACTTTGGCGCGGACCGCTGCGTCCGAATAGACATTACCGAGCTTGAAATAGATGCCGCCGCATTGCGCGGCCGCCTGCCAATAGGCTTTCCCGTTGAACGGCGTGCCCGGCGCCACGACGGCACGGTCGCGCTTGTCGACCGGCGTCGCGGGCGCGGCCTGTTCCTGATTTTGATTCTGCTTTTTTGGGTTTTTTGGGCGGCGCGCGGTTTGGGCGTCGGCGAACGTCGAGAAGGCAAGCAGCACGATCGCGGCGCCCGCGCGCGCGAGGTCGCCGCGTCGCCTCATGCGCGAACGATGAAACGCAGCGCGGAGGCCGCGCCCAATGCGCCGCAAAGCGCCAGCACGAGCTTGTGCACCGGGAAGCGCCCCGGCTCGTCGGCCGGCTTTGCGGGTGGCGCTTCGGTCAGGACCGCCTGCGGCATGGCTTGCGGCGCGGATGGGCCTTGGCCGGCAGAAGCCTGCTGCGGCGCGGCCAGACCTGGCGACGCGACCGACTCGGCCTGAGCCACCGGCTTGGCGGCAAGCGCATCGGTGAGCGCGACTTGCCGCGTAACGGTGGGCGCCTGCCCGGCGCCGGCAACCGGCGCGATCCGGACCTGCTTTGCGGCGGTCGCAGCACTTGCTGTGCTATCGGCGGCGCTTGAGGCGGCCTCGGCACTTTCCGGCACGGCAATCGGAGCAGCCGGCAGCGCGGCCGCCGGCTCCATGTTCAGCGCGACCAGATGCGGCTTGCGCAACGCCTCGAAGGGATTGTCGGAGATCGGCTGCGGATCGATGAAGCCGCGGAAACGCCGGGCCACCGTCGATTCCGGCGCCAGTGTCACCGAGCGCGACGAATCAGAGGCGAGCGACATGCCGCGGTCGCGCTTGACGGCAAATCCGGGCGCATGCTGGCGCGTCACGGCTCGCGTCCGCTTGCCGCCGGTCACGGTGACCAGGCGGACATGCCGCACGATGCGCCGCTTGGCGGGCGCTGATTCGGCCTGTCCGCCCGCGCTGGCAGCTTCAGCGGCGTTCTCGCACTTCTTCGCATAACGTTCGTCGCAGGCACTGACAGGCGCGGTGAAGTACGCAAGTGACAGAACAATCATCGCTCCCGCGGCCGTAACCCGCACGCTCATCATCGCGTTCCCCTGCGGTTCTCGGCTAAAGGCGGCACCATGGGTACTGCTTGAAATGGCCACACCGTGACGAGAATGCGGCAGAGATGCCGCAATTCACATGCACCGTTACGTCATGGGGCTCTCTGGTATTTTTGCCACCTATCGTGCTGCTGCCGCATTGTTCCGCAACCGTACACAAGCCTCGAGCAGGAAGGCTACAGGAGCCCACTATGCGTCTGATCCTCGGAATGATTATCGGTGCCGTGTTGACCGTGAGTGCGGCCTATGTGGTGGACACCGCGAAGGCGCCCGGCGCGGAACAGCAGCGCATGGTCAATTGGGAGGTCGTCAGCCGCAACGTCGACACGCTGGCCACCATGATCAAGCAAGGCTGGTCCCGGCTGACGGGCTAAGCACGCGCCCTTCCCTTCAGCCCGCGGCGGCTAAAAGTTTTCAACCCATGGCCGGAGTTCCACCTCCAGGCTCCAGGCGCTGCGCGGCTGCCGCAAAACATCGAGATATGTCTGCGCGATCGCGTCGGGATCGAGCAGCGCGTCCGGTCGGTCCGCCGACGGCGGGCGATGGGCGCTGGCAATTCCGCCATCAATGGCGAAGTGGGCGACGTGGATGCCGCGCGGCCCAAGCTCGCGCGCCATCGATTGCGCCAGACCGCGCAACGCGGCCTTGCTCATCGCGAACGGCGCCGACTGCGCGTAACCCTTCACGCTTGCGGATGCGCCGGTGAACAGGATCGCGCCCTTGGCCGCAGGCAGCATGCGCCGCGCGGCCTGTTGGGCGACCAGAAATCCGCCGAAGGCCGTGACGGCGAGCGACTTCTCGACATCGGCCGGCACGAGATCGACGACAGCGCCGCGGGTGCGGAAGCTCGCATTGTAGACGACGACATCGGGCGCCCCCATGGCGGCTTCGACCTCGCCGAACAGCTTTTCGACATCGGCTTGGCGCATTGCATCGCAGGGATAGGCGCGCGCGCCGGTCTCGGCGGTGAGCCCGGCGAGCTTGTCGACCGAGCGCGCCGCAAGCGCGACCTTCAGGCCGTTCCTGGCCAAGAGCCGCGCCAGCGAGGCGCTCAGCCCGCTCCCGGTGCCGACGATGAGAGCAGTTTTGTAGCTGTCCTGCGCCATGTGCTTCTCCGTGCCCATCGGGAACATCGGGTCGCACTGGCGCAATAGCAAGAACCCTCAGTGGACTTCGCTTCCGCCGAGACTTTCTGAATGCTGCAACGCGGCGGCGATCTCGCGCCTGTTCAGGCTCGTGCCGTCATCGCCATCGATCGCGAGCGTGACCCGGCCGCTGCCGTTGACATGCCGCGCCCAGCCGAAGGCGTCATCGAGCGTCGCAAACTCCTTGAACAGGAGCTGATCCTTTTCCAAAGGCGAAACCTTCTCGGTACCCGGAGGGCCGACGTAAACCCGATAGCTCATGGCGCTCTCCCTCTGTGTTGGCTTTGGGTATTGGAACGCAAAAGGGAGCCCGGCCGTGCGGCCGAGCTCCCCGTGCATCGACAAGACGTAATGCTGGAATTGGCCGATCGTATGGCGTGTTCCATTGACCGCGCGATCCGGCACGCACTACCATCGCGGCACAAATACAAAGCTAAAATCAAAATATCGGGGAGTGAGATGCGCCTGACCGTTCAGCTTCTGCTGGCTATGGCTGTGATTCCGTCACTCGTTCAGGCCGCGCGCGCCGAAGGCGCGGCCGGACCCATCCACATCGCAACTTATGTCGAGGTCGGCGCGTCGTCCGACAAAGACGGTATCAAGCTGCTGCAGCAATATCGCGATGCCAGCCGCAAAGAGGCAGGCAACATGCGCAGCGAGGTGGCGCAGGAGCTGGGGCGGCCGAACCGTTTCGTCGTGCTCGAGACCTGGAAAGACCAGGCCGCCGCGGATGCGCACGGCAAGTCGGCCGGAACCAGTGCATTCCGCGACAAGCTCAAGACGATCCAGAACGCCCCCTATGACGAGCGCGTGCATAATGCCTTCGCGGTCGGCCCGAACGATCCGATCACCGCCAAGCGCGCCGTCTATGTCGTGAGCCATGTCGACGTGCCGCCGCCGAAGAAAGACGACGTGATCGCGGCGCTCAATCCGCTCGCCGAGGCCAGCCGCAAGGGCGACGGCAACCTGCGCTTCGAGGTGGTGCAGCAGACCAGCCGTCCGAACCACTTCACGGTGGTCGAGACCTGGAAGGACCACAAGGCCTACGATGCGCGCGGCTCAGCGGCACCGCAGAAGAAATTCCGCGATACGCTCGGGCCGATGCTCGGCGCGCTCTATGACGAGCGGATCTATCGTCCGGTGGACTAAGGCTTGCTCCACTCCTTCCCGCACAAGCGGGAATGAGTGGAGGACGTATCGATAAATCCGTGCGCCTACTTGCCGTACTTCTCCAGCACGCCGCGGCAGCCAGCGCTGATTTTCACGCGGTTGGCCTGGAAACAGCGCAACACCGCATCGTCGTCGCCGGCGACTTCCTTGCAGAACTTCACCGCATCCTCGCGACAATTGCGCTGGTCTTCGGGCGTGCCGCGCGGGGTCAGGAACGGCGGGAGCGGAAATGGGGGATTCTGCTGGGCGACGCTCGGCGTGATCGAAGACACCATCAGGATAGCAAGAAGCAGCAGCGAGCGGGCCATAATCCCCCCTGTTTGATTGCGGTCTTGGCGCTCGCCACGGCCCGGAATCGGGTCATGGCGAAGCCGGGCGGCGTTGTCAGCCGTCTCTATGGAGAAGTCGTGGCCGACTTGTGGCCGCCGGGGACACGAGACTGCAGTTTTCCCGCGTAACGCGCTGACAAATCAAGCGGCGGCGGACGACCCGCCCCGGCGCGCCTGATCGCCCTTCCAGGAGGTGAGCTTGTCTTCCATTTCCACGTGCAGCCGCAGCAGCCACTTTTCGGCTTCGCGCGCGCGGCTCTCGGCCTCGATCGCGCGCGCTTCGAGCTCGCGATTGCGGTCTTCCATGGTCTTGAGCTGCTCGAGCGCGCGCACCAGCAGGGTCTCGATGCGGTTTTCGGTCGCCGAGATCGTGTCGGCCACCTGATGCACCAGGTCGAGCGCCGCCTGCCCCTTGCGCGTCAACTCACCGTCGCGCATGGCCGGACTTGCCGGCAGCACGGGCTCGCCGCGTCCCATTCGGAGGATGTTTTCAACGCCGTCGAGGTTATTGCGGGGCCGCATCGACTGCCGAAACGGTTCCATCTGAGCTCTCCAGGGAATCGGTACGCGTTCCACTATTGGTCGGCGCCCAGCCTGAAGAAACATGGTTAACAATCGGTTGAGCGATCGCCTCGGCGACCTCAAGCATGAGTTCGAGTTTGGCTTTGTTCCGCCAAACCGAACCGCTGATTGTATTTGGTCGACACTTCTCCTAATAACCTTTTCATCCTCTTATCCTGCTCTTATCCTGCAAAGGCAGCTTGGCAACAGGGGCCGCTATGCGCGGCGCGAAGGGTGGCAGACCAAAACACGAAGGGCGCGCCGTCGCCCTGCCCGCTATACCGGCGATGCCAACTCCAGGATTCATAGTGCTCCCCGCCATTCTGCCCTTCGTCTTCGCCATCCTCTGGGCGTCGTCCTATGTGGCGGCCAAGGCCGGCCTTGCCGACATCAGCCCTTATGCCTTCGTGGCCATCCGCCTCGTCATTGCGGCGGGCGCGGCCTTCGTGCTGACGCTGGCGCTGCGGCGGCCGTTCGGGCCGGTGCGGCGGCGCTGGCCGCATCTCCTGATCGGCGGCGCACTGGTGCACGGGCTTGCGCTTGCGACCGCGCACAAGGCGCTGATCAGCGTCGCCGCGACGCCGACCGCGCTGGTGCACGCCTTCCATCCGATCATGACCGCCGCGCTCGGCGTATTCCTATTGGGTGAGCGGTTTGCCTGGTGGCAGTGGCTCGGCGTCGCGCTCGGGCTGGTCGGCGTCGTGCTCGGCGTGCCGCATGATGCCGACTACAGCGTCATGGTGCTGCTGGGCTTGAGTCTGTTCGGGCTGACCGGCGGCACGCTCTATCTGAAGAAATTCGCCGCCGACGTCCCGCCCTTCGCGGCGACCGCGGTCCAACTGGTCGGCGGCGCCCTCATGGCGATCGTCATGATGGCGTTGTTCGAGACGCCGCACGTCCACTGGACCGCGAACCTTGCTGTCGCGATGACCTGGAACGTGCTCTTCATGTCGGTCGGCGGCATGGCGATCTACAACGTCATGATGGACCGCTACGGCGCGGCGAAAGCCGCGGCCGGCTTCTTCATCGTGCCGGGCGCGTCCGGGCTGATTGCCTGGGCGCTGATCGACGAGCACCTGCGGCCGGTCGCGCTGATCGGCCTTGCGGCCTCGACGCTCGGCGTCGTGCTGGTGTGGTGGCGTCCGCGCAAGCTTATTTGAACTATTTGACCAGCCCGAAGCTGCGCGGCAGCCACATATAGATCTCCGGCACGTAGGTGACGAACAGCAGCACCACGCACATGCAGGCGAGCAGCGGCAGCAGCGGCGGAATGATCTTCTCCATCGAGATGTTGCCGACCTTGAGCGCGACGAACAGCGCCGTGCCGACCGGCGGCGTGGTCAGGCCGAACGACAGGTTGATCACCATGATCAGCCCGAGATGCACCAGGCTGATGTCGAACTTGAGCGCCAGCGGCAGCAGCATCGGCACCAGCATGATGAGCGCCGGCGTCATGTCGACGAACATGCCGACGACGAGCAGAAAGCCATTGAGAATAAGCAGGAAGGCCCACTTGCTGTGGATCAGGTTGAAGAAATTGTCGGCCAGCATGTTCGGCAGGTTCTCGTAGGTGAGAATCCACGCATAGACCGAGCAGGTCGCGATCAGCAGCATCACGACCGCGTTGGTGACGCAGCAATCCCAGATGATGCCGGGAAGCTCGGAAATCTTGATTTCCTTGTAGACGAAGATCGTGAGGATCAGCGCATAGACCGCCGCCGCAGCGCCCGCTTCGGTCGCGGTGAATATTCCCGAGATGATGCCGCCGAGGATGATCACCATCGTGAACACGCCGGCGGTGCCGTCGATGATGCGGCGGATTTTCTCAGCCCGCTCCAGCTTCGGCAGGATCTTCTGGTGATAGAGCTTGCCGTGCACGAATGACGCCACCATCAGCGAGAGCCCGATCATCACCCCGGGGACGACGCCGGCGAGAAACAGCGCCGCGATCGAGACATTGCCGGCGACATGCGCGAACACGATCATGCCGATCGAGGGCGGAATGATCGGCCCCATGGTGGCGGCGGTCAGCACGATCGCGGTCGCAAAGCGGCGCGAATAGCCGTCCTTCTCCATCGCCGGGATCATCATGGCGCCGATCGAGGAGACTTCGGCGACCGCCGAGCCGGTGACGCCGCCAAAGAACATCGAGGCGACGCACACGATCTGCGCAAGACTCCCGGGCAGCCAGCCGACCAGCACCTCGGCCATCAGCACGAGCCGGCGCGCGATGCCGCCGCGCGCCATCAGGGTTCCGGCAAAGACGAAGAAGATCACCGCCAGCAGCGGGAACGTGTTGATCGCGGTGAGCATGCGCTGGACGACCGTCGCATTGTCGACGCCCGGCAGCAGCAGCGTCGCAATGACGGTCGAGACGCCGACCGCGAACGAGATCGGCATGCCGAGCGCGACCAGGATGATGAAGGCAAGACCGAGGAGGAGGAGGACCATGGCTTTAGTCCACGCTCGTGCCGGTGATCGCGGCCGCCTCGGGCCGCACGATCTCATCGACGACGAGCTTGAAGGCGAACACCATGATCAGGAAGCCTGAGATCGGCATCGCCGGGTAGTACCAGTAGTTCGTGTAGGGGATCGTCTCCATCAGGTCGGAGCCGAAATCCTGCACGAAGGTGATCCCGTAGCGAAAGACGATCCAGCCGAAGCCGAAGATCATCGCGCTGAGCGTCACGCCGAGGGCGCGCCGCATCGGCTTGGGCAAAGCGTTGAACAGCACATCGAAACCGACATGGTCGCGCTGCAGCACGCCGACCGCGGCGGCGAGGAACGAGACCCAGATCAGGAGATAGCGCGGCACCTCCTCGGTCCAGGACACCGCCTGGCCGAACCCGTAACGCGCCACGATCGCCGCGACCACGATGATGAACAGTGCGCTCGCGAGCACGATGCAGACCCATTTGACCGTGGCGACCAGCAGCGCCGCAAAGCGGTCGAGCGCATCAAGGAAATTCATCGCGGCCCCTTCGATCATCGATCGAGACACGCAAGGGGCGGCGCGTCACCGCCGCCCCTCACGTCGCGCCCCCGCGCAGCTTTCAGAAATTCTTCTGGCTATCGAGAATGAACGCGATGGTCTTTTCCACGCCGAGCCGCTTGCCCTCTTCCTGCACCAGTCCCGAGACGGCTTTCACGAACGGCGCCTTGTCGGGCGTGACGATCTCGGTGAAGTTGCTCTTGAGCGCCTGCAGATCCTTCGTCTCGGAGATTTTCCAGGCGCCGCGCATATAGGCCTGCATGCGCTGGCCGGCATCGGCGACCGCCTTCTTCTGCTCGTCGCTGAGTTGGTTCCACAGCTTCATCGACATGATCAGCATGTCGGGAATGCGCATGTGTTCGTCGAGCGTGTAGAATTTCGATACCTCGTAGAACTTCTTGGCGACGACGGAAGGATGATTGTTTTCCGCGCCGTCGACGACGCCGGTCTGCAGCGCCGTGTAGAGCTCGGCCCAGGCCACCGGAACGCCGGTCGCGCCCAGCGCCTTCATGGTGTTGACCATCACCGGCGAGGCCATCACGCGGATCTTCTGGCCCTTCAGGTCGTCCGGCGTGCGGATCGCCTTCTGGGTGAAGAAATTACGCGAGCCCGAATCCAGATAGCCGAGGATCTTGATGCCCTTGTCCTCGAGCGGCTTT
The DNA here is from genome assembly GCA_039649225.1 of Hyphomicrobiales bacterium. Taxonomy (GTDB): domain Bacteria; phylum Pseudomonadota; class Alphaproteobacteria; order Rhizobiales; family Xanthobacteraceae; genus PALSA-894. The sequence continues at coordinate 8,666 of JBBWZU010000443.1, forward strand.
GCCAGCGCGGCCGCCTCCGGCGTCGACAGGAACCACCAGAAATGCGCCTCGTTCTTGAACAGGAACGGCAGCGAATACATGTCCATCGCGGGCACGACCTGGTTGAGGTTCGAGGCCGAGACGGTCGAAAAGCCGATGGTGCCGTTGCGCACGCTTTGCACATTGGCGACCGCGTCGCCGAGCTGGGTGTTGTGATAGACCTCGACCTTGATGGCGCCCTTGGTGAGCAGGCCGACTTCCTCGCCGAAATACTTCTCGCTGTAACTCGAGGGATGATCGATCGGCTGGATGCCGGAATATTTGGCGACGATCTGGGCCTTCGCTGGCGCGAGACTGAGAAACGCGCACGAAAACGCGGTCACGACCGCAGCGGTCATTCGCATGGTGTCCTCCCCCTCGGAGCAACGCGCCCCGATCTATGTTTTGCCGAACGGTAGGAGGCCGGTCACAGGCTTGTCAATCAATCAAACGCCGCGACGCCCGCAATCAAAGCGCCACAGTGCCTGCAATCAAAGCGCAGCGCAGGTTGCGCGCCACACAAGCAAAAACGCCCGGCGCAGGCACCGGGCGTTCTTTGAACTCTTGAAGCCGGACGATCAGGCCGACTGAAGGTTGCTCGCAGCCTGCTTGCCGCGCTCGGTGACGATCTCGTAGGAGACCTTCTGGCCTTCCATCAGCGTGCGCATGCCGGCGCGCTCGACGGCGCTGATGTGCACGAACACGTCCTTGGAGCCGTCGGCCGGCTGGATGAATCCGAAGCCCTTCTGGGCGTTGAAGAACTTCACGGTACCTGTCGCCATTTTTAGCTTTCCTTGCGTTGATACGCTTGTGAACCGGACGCACGCTTATCGCGCGCCAGGCAAAGCATCCGAGTTTTGGGAGATGACTTGGGGAAGCGCCCAAAAAACGGGAGCGTATCAAGGCAGGCCAAAATCGAGTTGCAGACGTTTATTTATACGAATATCGACCTAGCGTCAAACCGCCGGCAGGCGCGTTTTCCGTCAAGGAGGCCGGTCATAAGGACGCGCAGAGCCGCGATCAGGCCGTACGTTCGAGCTGACTTTGCTTGGCGACCCGCTCATGCGGCTCGGTCATGCTCTTGATGCGGTATTGCTGCTCATCGCCGTCGGTCGGGAGCAGGCGCACCACCTCATACACGCCGTTGGCGCCACCGCGCCCGAACATCCCCGACGTGAAGTGAACACTGTCCCCGATACGGAATCTGTGTGGACTCAAGACTGTATCCTCCGGCATTCCGGCAACACCTTTTGCGGCGTCGGGATGCCCTGTTAGCGCCCCCCTGCGGACATCGCCCCCTTCGAGGGATCACCCAAACAGATTAGCACGGAAAATCCGGCCGTGCCGGCAAGATGCGGAATTATTTCACCATATCAGGCGCGTGGAGGTATCCCGGAACGCTCCAAAAGGCATCCTTCCCTAACGGAATTCAGGCTCCTCGCCCCACGGCAGAGACGGCATCTCACCCGAAACCGTGTCGGTGAAATGCGCCGGGCGCTTCTCCAGAAACGACGCGATACCCTCCTTCACGTCCGCGCCGCGGCCGCGATCGAACATCGCGCGGCTCTCGAGCCGATGCGCCTCCATCGGATGGCCGGCGCCGAGCATGCGCCACATCATCTGGCGGATCAGCGCGACCGACACCGGCGCCGTGTCGTCGATGAACGTGTGCGCCAGCGCGCGCGCCGTCGTCATCAGCTCGTCCGGCGCCACCACATGGCTGACGAGGCCTCCGGCAAGCGCCTCCTCGGCGCCGAACACGCGGCCCGAATAGCACCAGGCGAGCGCCTGGGAGATGCCGACGATGCGCGGCAGGAAATAGCTCGACGCCGCCTCCGGCACGATGCCGCGCCGCGAGAAGACGAAGCCGAAGCGCGCCTCGTTCGACGCGATACGCACATCCATCGGCAACAGCATCGTGACGCCGATGCCGACCGCCGCCCCATTCACGGCCGCGATCACCGGCTTGCGGCAGTTGAAAATGCGCAGCGTGATGCGTCCGCCGCCGTCGCGCGCATTGTCATGCGAAAGATCGGGCTTGCCGTCCGGCCCGTCCGGCACCGGCGGTCTGTCTTTGCGCATGTCGCGGTCGAATGTGCCGCCGCCCCTCGACAGGTCCGCGCCGGCACAGAACGCCCTGCCCGCACCGGTGACGATGATCGCGCGCACGCCGTCGTCCGCATCGGCGGTATCGAACGCGTCGATCAGTTCGCGGATCATCAAGGTATTCAGCGCATTCAGCTTGTCCGGACGATTGATCGTGATGGTGCAGATCTTGTCCGCGACGTCGGTCAAAATGGTTTCATAGGGCATCGGAAATTTCCCATTTTCCGTCATGCCGGGCTTGTCCCGGGCATCCACGTCTTGCGTCGCACGCGTCCCGAAAAGACGTGGATGGCCGGGACAAGCCCGGCCATGACGGAGTCTTCAGTGCCGGTGCGCCTTCGTCTCGGTGTTTCGCGCCGGCGCGAAGGCCTGGTTGGTATAGGGATTTCCGGTCGGGCGCTGGACGACGATGAAGGCGTGCTTGGTCGACTGGTGGCAGGCGTTGCAGGCCGCCGTCAGTCTGTCGAAGCCGGCCGCGAACGGCTTGCGGTCCTTCGCGGCGATCGCCTTGTTGAGCGCGGCGACTTCGCCATCGATGACCGCGGTCGCCATCGTGCCGGTCGGCGCATCGTCATGGGTTGGATGATATTTGACGATATCCTCAAAACCTTCCTTCAGCTCGTCGAGCTCGTAGTCGGCGAGCGGCCAGTTGCCCGCCTGCCCGGCATACCAGAGTTTGAGATGGCGCATCTGCTGCAGCGTCATGATCTCGCCGAGGCCGGGCGTGAACGGCTCCTTCGGCTCCGATTGCGCAGCCGAAGATGGAAGCGCGAGAGCGAAGGCCAAAGCGGCGAGCATGCGGGTCATGACGGCGTCTCCCCGGGCGTGGCGTGTCCGAGTGAGCCTAGCGGGAATCGCGCCTGCCGAGTAGCCGGCGCTGCGCTACGTCACATGGCCTCGACGGCGCGGCGGAACGCAAAGAAGCCGGTCGCCGCGAATATGCACATCAGGACAGTCATCGCGGTGACGCGATTGACCAGTTTTGCCACGCCGATATCGGTCGTCACGTGATTGTCGGGCGCGCGCATCAAATGAAAGCGCTCGCCGCCGAACGTGCCGAACGCCGAAAAGGAGAGCCAGTACTTCTTCTCGCGCGCCTGCGGCGCGCTGTAGCTGATCGAGCAATGGCTCAGTATCCACCAGTGCACCTCGCACTGGGCTTCCTCGACCTTCAGGTCCTGCGCCGGAACGAGCCTGGCGTTGCGCAGCTCGAAGTCGCGCATCAGGCCGGGACCCTCGACATAGATCATGACGACCGCGAAGAGGCACGCCAGCATCAGCGTGATCAGCGAACGGAACATGGATTACCTCCGCGGCAAGCCTACGCCCGGGAAATTGCCGCAGGGTTAAACGCGTGCGTGAATTTGCGTATTTTGGCCATCCGCGGATCAAGTCCGGGCAGGCTGTTCGAGACACCGCGATATCGCTTTGAACCTTGCGAAGGGTCCGCGTGACCAATGGTCAGATCGAGCTGGGCACCGACCTGTCGGGGAACCTGTTATGCCAACATTGAACGTCTGGTGCATCGACAAGGCGTCGGTTGTCAGCAAACTGACGGACACGTGCGCCGAAATCCGCGATCTCATCACCCCGTGTCTCAAATATCAAAAATATTTCGACGACGTCGGCGTCTATTTCCCTCAATACAAAGCGGTGCCGGACAACACCGATCTTGTCGTCTACTATCTCAACAGTCCCGACTCCGTCGCTTTCGTGCTTGATGGGCAAGCGGACTCCACCGTCGGAGACGACGAGGGCCAGACGATCTGGTCAACCGGCGGCAGCGGCAGCATCCTCAAATACTGCTCAGAGGTCCATGTCGGCCCCGGTGCGAAGGCAAGTGCGCGCGCACTGGCGAACCTCACCTTTCATGAATTCATGCACAACAAGCTCAAGATCGGCGATGCGCTCCATTCCCACGGCGGCCTTGCGGGCGCTTCGGTTGACGAGAACACCCAGCTCACGACGCAAAACGCCAAGGAGTTCGGCCAGGCGCTGACGAAGCAGCACGTTCAGTGGATGGACGGGTACGACGGTTTGTGACCGCGGGCGTCGCGGGGATGACATCATCCGGTACACGCGGATGAATAATCCTGACATACTGCGGCAGCCACTGCATCCCGCACACCGAGCTCATCATGCCCCGCAGCATCGACTACTGGTTCTCGCTCGCCTCCCCGTGGGCGTTTCTCGGCCATCAATCGTTTCTCGATCTCGCCAAGGCGCATGACATTTCGGTGCGCTACCGGCCGGTCGATCTCGGCGAAGTGTTTCCGCACACCGGCGGCTTGCCGCTGCCCAAGCGCCATCCGGCGCGGCAGCGCTACCGCATCCTCGAGCTGCAGCGCTGGCGCGAGATGCGTGGGCTGGCGCTCAAGATCCACCCCAAGCACTGGCCGTTCCCGGTCGCGACCGCCAACCGCTCGATCATCGCGGTCGCCGAGGCAGGCTTCGACCCCGGCCACTACACCCGCCGCGCCTTCGAGGGCATCTGGG
>JBBWZU010000457.1:0-13275 GCA_039649225.1 Hyphomicrobiales bacterium
ACCCGATGCGCCAGCATCGGCCACACGACATCGTCGAACAACGCATAGTCGACTTCGAAATCGGTGGCGCGCGGATCGTCTTCTTCCCGAGGCGAAACTCCGCAAATGTACACCTCGCCTTCCGGCCGGATCCACACGCCGGTCGGATCGACCATCAGCGGCATGCCGGGCAGCGCGGTGCGGCACGCGACCACGAACACGGAGCGTTTGCGCGGCTCGACCGGGAGCGCAATGCCGGCGAGTGCCGCGACATCGCCCGCCTGCGGCCCCGCGGCATTCACCAGCGTGCCGCATGAGATGCCCGTGCCGTCCGCCAAGGTGACGCCCTCGACGCGCGCACCGGTACGGCTGATGCCGGTGACTTCGCCGTGGACGTAACGCACGCCCTTGGCGCGCGACGCGTTGCGCAGCAGCGCAAGCAGCGAATGCGCATCGAACCAGCCCTCGCCGGTGCGCCCGAACGCGCCAAGTGCAAGATCGGAGGTTTTCAGCCAGCGGAAATGATCGGCGAGCGCCTGCCCGTCCATCAGCACGATATCGGCGCCCTCAGCCTGCTGCACCCCGTAGTTGGCGGTGAGCGTCTGCGCACCGTCTTCGCTCGCCAGCAAAAGATATCCGCGCTCGCGAAAGCCGATGTCGGCTTCCGCGCCGAAGCGCGCCTTCAAATCACGGAAGAACCCGACGCTGAACCGGCTCATCCGGATGTTCTCAGGGGTAGAGAACTGCAGGCGGATCGAGGCGGCCGACAGGGTCGTGGCCGCCTGCGCATAGGCCGGATCGCGCTCGATCACCGCGACCGTGCCGGCAAAGCCGAGATCGTGGGTGAGGAAATATGCGGCCGCCGAGCCGACCGCAGCCCCGCCGACAATCACCACGTCATAGCTGTCAGAACTCAAACCTCGCTCCCGATTTGCTGCCGAGACCTTGGCATGCGCGGTGCATGACCGCTAGTGTTGTCCGCTCGTGTCGGACGACAGCAGGAGACAGGAATGCCCATCCGTCCACGCCGCAGCGTCCTCTATATGCCGGGTTCGAACGCCCGCGCGCTGGAGAAGGCCAAGACCCTGGCGGCGGACGGCGTCATACTCGATCTGGAGGACGCAGTCGCGCCCGACGCAAAGGCTACGGCGCGCGACCAGGTGGCCGCTGCCGTGAAGGCGGGCGGATTCGGCGCACGCGAGGTCTTCATCCGCACCAACGGCCTCGACACGCCGTGGTTTGCCGACGACCTTGCCGCCGCAATGGCGGCGGCGCCTGACGCGATCCTGATCCCGAAGATATCCAAGGCGGAGCAGCTCGAGTGGATCGCGCAACGCATGCTCAGCACCCATGCGGCTCATCGCACGCGCATCTGGGCGATGATCGAAACGCCCACCGCAATCTTCAATGTGCGCGAGATCGCCGCGGCCGCGAAGGACGCCGAGACGCGGCTGAGCGGCTTCGTGCTCGGCCTCAACGATCTTTCCAAGGAAACGCGCGCGCGTCAGGTGCCCGGCCGCGCGCCGATGCTGTCCTGGATCACGACCTGCGTGCTGGCCGCGCGTGAATACGGCATCGATATCCTCGATGGCGTCTACAACGACATTTCGAACATGCAGGGTTTCGATGACGAATGCGTGCAGGCGCGCGACTTCGGCTTCGACGGTAAGACGCTGATCCATCCGAGCCAGATCGAGGCCTGCAACGCGGTGTTCTCGCCGTCACCGGACGAAGTAACCCTGGCGCGCAAGATGATCGCGGCCTTCGCGATGCCGGAGAACCGCGACAGGGGCGTGGTGCAGATCGACGGGCGCATGGTCGAGCGCATGCATGCCGAGATGGCGCGGCGCACGGTCGCGATAGCCGAGGCGATCGCGACGCGGGCCTCTTAAGTTTCGCTCATGCCCGGTGTTGGTATTGGCCGCCGCGAAACACATATGATCTCGCATGGCCAACCCAAAGCCGCGCCCCTGCGACGAAGCCGCGATCCGGTCGGTCAGCGCCGGATCCGATTGCGCGGCCGCCAGCAAACCCTGGGTGCTCGCCGTCACGATCATGGCGTCGACGATCTCGTATATCGACGAGTCGGTCGTGAACATCGCGCTACCAACCATCGAGGCTGATCTCAAGACATCCGCCGCGACCGTCCAATGGCTGGTCAACGCCTACATGCTCTCGCTTACCGCGCTCGTGCTGGTCGGCGGCGCGGCAGGCGACCAGCTTGGCCGACGCCGCGTGTTCATCACCGGCACGGCGATCTTCGCGGCGGCCTCGCTCTGGTGCGGGCTCTCGTACGACATCGTCTCGCTGATCGTGGCGCGCGCCGTGCAGGGCGGCGGCGAGGCGCTGCTGATCCCCTGCTCGCTCGCCATTATCGGCGCAACCTTTGACGAAAACGAGCGCGGCAAGGCCATCGGCCTATGGGCCGGCTTCGCCGCCATTTCGGCAGCGTTGGGACCGGTGCTCGGCGGCTGGATCGTCGATCATGTCTCATGGCGCTGGATCTTTCTGATCAATCCACTCATCGCGCTGCCTTGCATCTGGATCGCGCTACGCCGCGTGCCCGAGAGCAGCGATCCGCAGGCGACGCGTGGCCTCGACTGGCGTGGCGCGCTGCTGGCGCTGTTCGGGTTGGGCGCGCTCGTCTACGGCCTGATCGCCGCACCCGGTCGCGGGTGGGGCGACTCGATCGTGATCGTATCGCTCGTCGCCGGCCTCCTGCTGCTCGTGGCGTTCGTGTGGGAGGAAAAACGCAGCCCGACGCCGATGATGCCGCTGGCGTTATTTGCCGCGCGCACGTTTGCGGGCGTGAACTTGCTGACGCTGCTGCTCTATGCGGCTCTCGGCGGCGCGTTCTTCTTCCTGCCGTTCCTGTTCACGCAAGTGCACGGCTATTCGGCGACCGTTGCGGGCGCGGCGTTCCTGCCATTCACCATCATCATGGCGGTGCTGTCGCGCTGGTCGGGCGGATTGATCGACCGCTTCGGCGCGCGGACGCCGCTGATCATCGGGTCGGCGATCACGGCGCTTGGTTTCGCGCTGCTCGCAGTGCTCAGCAACGCGCAAACTTACGGCGTGATGATCCTTCCCATGATCGTGCTCGGCCTTGGCATGGCGCTGATAGTCGCGCCGCTGACCACGACGGTGATCAATGCCGTCCCCGAGCGCCAGACCGGCGTCGCCTCGGGCATCAACAATGCGGTGGCCTCGCTCGCCAGCCTGCTGGCGGTTGCGATCTTCGGTGCCGTTGCGCTCGGCGCGCACAATGCGGCACTCGAGCGCCGCCTGTCGGCACAAGAGATGTCCGCCGACACCCGTCAGGCCGTTGCACAGGCGCGCGGGAAATTCGTCGTCGAGCTGCCGGCCGTCCCGGCCAAGGATCGGGAAGCCGCCGTGACGATCGTCAGGCAATCGCTCGCCGACAGCATCCGCCTGGTGATGTGGCTCGCCGCCGCACTGGCGCTTGCGGCCGCCCTCTGCGCTGCGCTCACGATCCCGCCAAAACCTCTCGGATCGGCGCAAACAGTGCCGGCACCGGCTTGATCAGTCCGGCTTCTGCCAGGATTTCAACGCGTCGCGCAACGGCGCAGGCCAGTTGGCGGCGGCGGGCCATGTGGTCACAAGCTTGTCGCTGCGCATCGCGAGAAACACCGCGCGCGCACTGCGGTCGATGCCGACGAAGCCCTGATCCGAATTGCAGGCATGCGGCTGGCAGCCGGTGCCGATCAAGAACCGGTCATCCTTCTTCTGCACCTCCGAGGCGACCCGCAGGCGCAACGCCAAATCGCCGAATTGCCTGCCGGTCAGCCTGCGGATCGCCGCATCGACCGGCGCGACATTGAACAGCGAGAGCGGATGATCGAGCCACTTGTCGAGATCGTTCCACGAGCTCTTCGGCTGCGGCCGGAACACCAGCAGCCCGAGCCGGCGCAGGCCTTCGCCGGGCGCGAAACGCCACACCGCGCCGTCCTGATCCGGCACCGCGCGCTCGACGAAAACGAAGCCGTCTTCCTCGGTCGCGACGATGAAATAGTGGCACTCGCCCTTGAGCGTCGTGTCGACCGCGACCTTGCCATCCCGGTCGACCGTCACGACTGCGGGCCAGCCCTCGCAGGAATTGCCGCCGGGACCGACATCGAACACGCGCGCATGCGTGTCCTTGAATTTCGCCGCGAGGCCTTCGTTGAGCGAATAGTCCTTGACCAGCACGCGCGTGCCGTGGCGCAACTCTTTCTCGCCACTATCCGTCTCGACGATCTGCAGCGTCACCGGCCCGACCGTGACATCTTGCGGCTTAGCCCCCTCGGCGTGCCCGCCAAGCGGCGCGAGGGCCGCCAGCGCGAACGCCGCAAGGAGGGCTCTTACAGCCACGGGCGCGCGGCCTTCACTTTCTCTTCGTAGCCGCTGATCTTGTCCTGCTTGACCATCGTCAGGCCGACATCGTCGAGGCCGTTCAGCATGCAATGCTTGCGGAACGCATCAATCTCGAATTTCACGACGCCGCCGTCCGGACCGCGAATTTCCTGGCGCTCGAGGTCGATGCTGATCGTGGCATTGGCGCCGCGGTCGGCATCGTCGAACAGCTTCTCCAGATCCTGCGGCGAGACCCGGATCGGCAGCACGCCATTCTTGAAGCAGTTGTTGTAGAAAATGTCGCCGAACGAGGTCGAGATCACGCAGCGGATGCCGAAGTCGAGCAGCGCCCAGGGCGCGTGCTCGCGCGAGGAGCCGCAGCCGAAATTGTCGTCCGCTACCAGGATCTTGGCATTGCGATAGGCCGGCTTGTTGAGCACGAAATCCGGATTCTCGCTGCCGTCGTCGAGATAGCGCTTCTCGGCGAACAGGCCTTTGCCCAGCCCGGTGCGCTTGACGGTCTTCAAATACTGCTTCGGGATGATCATGTCGGTATCGACATTGATCATCTTCATCGGCGCCGCGACGCCTTCCAGTTTGTCGAACTTGTCCATCTCGCCTTGATCCTGGTTGCTGGCCGAGGGTTTAGCGCAAGTGAGCCGGTTCCGAAAGCCGCCAAAAGCCTCTCAGGTCTGCTTCTCGAGCTTGCGGATGTCATCGAGGCCGGCGACCCAGTTCCGCGCCGAGCGCCACCAGATCTGCCGTTTGGGCATCAGCTGGTCGCGCTGCTTCAGCATTCCGACGCGCACGATATACATCGCCTGCTGTCCTTCGCCCGGGGTGGTCGAATAAAGCGATGCGCCGCAGGTTGGGCAAAACGCCTGGGCGCGCGGATTGCCGCTTTCCGCCGTGGTCTTGATGTAGATCGCCGGCTGGCCGGTCACCTTGAATGTAGTCCCGGAGACCGGCACCGCGACCCGGAACGCCGAGCCGCTCGTCGTCTGGCAATCGGTGCAGTGGCAGACGCTGACGGCGTTTTCATCCGCCTCGCCCTCAACCTTGATGTTGCCGCACGAACACGAACCTTCGACCTTCATCTCTCGTCCTCCCTTATTCGGCACTCGCCTCTATATCCTCCATATCATCATCCGACAGCCCGAAATGATGCCCGATCTCATGCACCAGCACATGGGTGACAATCGCGCCGAGCGTCTCGTCGTGCTCGGCCCAGTAATCGAGGATGGGACGGCGATAGAGCCAGATCATGTTCGGCATATGGGTTGGCGCGCTCTCGGCGCGGAACGGCAGGCCGACGCCCTGAAACAGGCCGAGGATATCGAACTCGCTGCGCAGGCCCATCTTGTCGAGCACCTCGTCGGTCGGAAAATCCTCGATCTTGATCACCAGGTCGGCGCACAGCGCGCGGAATTCCTGCGGCAGCCGCCGGAACGCCTCGATGGCAAACACCTCGAACTCCTCGAGCGAGGGCGCCTTCGCCTTCGGCCAGACCGGCGGACTGTCGGGGGACGATGTCATCGGCAACACTGCGGGCACATTCAGCGCACATAGGTGAAGTAGAGAAAGACCGCCAGCGCGATCAGGCCAAGCAGGCTCAAGCCGCGTCCGATGCGGCGGCCCCACAGCTCGATCCGGTCGATCGAGCCGTCGGCGGCGCGGGCACTGTCCATGGCATCCTTGGCGGCGAAGTGATCGGTCGCGCGCTGCGCGGTGCGTGCCAACGCGGAGGTCGCGAAAGTGTCGCGCTCGGTGAGCTGCTTGAGGCTTGCGAGCGCCTCGCGCCGCTGTTTTTCCTCGCGTTCACGCGGATCGGTCATGTTGCCAGCATAGGGCTCACGGCCGCCCCATTCCATCGTCAAGCTGTTGACGCCGCCGTCATGATAAGGGAGCGTAGGCTTCGGATTTTGGGGTGGGCTGCATGTACAGAATGGCACTCTTGGTCGCGGCGATCGGCACGCTGGCTTTCACGGCTCCGGCCGCGGCGCTGACGGCTCCCAAAGCCGCGAAGATGGCGGCGGCTTCGCCCGAACTGTCCTCGCAACAGTACCGCCCGCGCACCCGGTTGCGCGTCTATCCGGGCGGGCGGCTGATCTATCGGGACTGCTCGTTCCGCCTGGCGCAGCAATGGCGCCCGAGCGGCACCGTGGTTGTTCCGGTTCAGCATTGCTGGTGGGTGCGCGGCTAAAGTTCCCGCGACCCGGCGTTTTCCCGCAACAATTTGTCGCTTCCAGCGTTGTTCCCCGCAGGGCGTTCACGCCCGTCTTCGATGGGTTATTGGAACGGCGATGGAGGAGAGCATGTACAAAGTGATGGCAGGTCTCGCGGCCCTGACGCTTTTGGGCGCGACACTTCCCCTACCGGCCAGCGCGGCGGAGCACCAGACTGGTGCGACGACGCAGGCCGTCAAGTCGGCCCAGGCGTCGGGCCAAGCGACCGAATTCAGTTCGCAGCGGCGCTATTATCGCCGCCACTATGGCTACTGGGGGCCGCGGCGATATTGGGGTCCGCGCTACGGCTATTATGGCTATCCGTACGGCGGCTACCCCTACGGGTACTATGGCCGGCCATACTATCCAGGCGTAGCGGTCGGCATCGGGCCGTTCGGCTTCCGGTTCTTCTGACCGCCTAAACTGATCTGGATCCACAACAACGCCCGGAGCGCGCTCCGGGCGACTACATCAGTGCCAATCGCGGATATCGACGAAGTGACCGGCGATCGCTGCAGCAGCCGCCATTGCGGGCGAGACGAGGTGCGTGCGGCCCTTGTAGCCTTGGCGGCCTTCGAAGTTGCGGTTGGACGTCGAGGCACAGCGCTCGCCCGGCGCGAGCTTGTCGGGATTCATCGCCAAGCACATCGAGCAGCCCGGCTCGCGCCAGTCGAAGCCGGCCGCCTTGAAGATCTTGTCGAGGCCTTCGGCCTCCGCCTGCTCCTTCACCAACCCGGAGCCGGGCACGATCATTGCGTTGACATTGGCATTGACAGTCTTGCCCGCGGCGATTTTTGCGGCCGCGCGCAGATCCTCGATGCGTCCATTGGTGCATGACCCGATGAACACGCGGTTGATCGCGATATCGATGATCTTCTCGCCGCCCTTGAGATCCATGTAGGCCAGCGCACGCGTCAACGCCTCGCGCTGGTGCTCCTCGGTCTGTTCGAGCGTCGGCACGCGGCCGGCGATCGAAGCCACCTGTCCGGGGTTGGTGCCCCAGGTCACGATCGGCGGCATCTTGGCGGCATCGAGGCGGATCTCGGTATCGAACGCCGCGCCCTCGTCCGAGTGCAGCGTCTCCCAGTAGCGCATGGCAGTTTCCCACGCGCCGCCCTTCGGCGCCTTCGGGCGGCCGCGCACGTACTCGAACGTCTTCTCGTCCGGCGCAACCATGCCGGCGCGCGCGCCAGCCTCGATCGACATGTTGCAGACCGTCATGCGGCCTTCCATCGACAGCGCGCGGATCGCCTCGCCGGTATATTCGATGACGTGGCCGGTACCGCCCGACATCGTGATCTCGCCGATGATCGCCAGGATGATGTCCTTCGCGGTGACACCTTCCGGCAGCTTGCCGTCGACGGTTGCGCGCATGTTCCTGGCCTTGCGCTGGATCAGCGTCTGCGTCGCCAGCACATGCTCGACCTCGGATGTGCCGATGCCGTGCGCGAGCGCGCCGAAGGCTCCATGCGTCGCGGTGTGGCTGTCGCCGCACACGATCGTGGTGCCGGGCAGCGTGAAGCCCTGCTCCGGGCCGATGATGTGCACGATGCCCTGGCGCGGATCGCGCTCGCCGTAATACTCGATGCCGAAATCCTTGGCGTTCTGCGCCATCACGCGGATCTGCTCGGCGCTTTCCGGATCGGGATTAGGCAAATTGCGGTCCGAGGTCGGAATGTTGTGGTCGACCACCGCGAGCGTCTTTTCGGGCGCGCGCACCTTGCGTCCGGTGAGGCGCAGTCCCTCGAAGGCCTGCGGACTCGTCACCTCATGGACCAGATGCCGGTCGATATAGAGCAGGCAAGTGCCGTCCGGCTGCTCGTCGACCATATGGTCATCCCAGATCTTGTCGTAGAGGGTGCGGGGCTTCATGGCTCTTGTCCTGTCCGGCGGTCGATACCGGTGCACTCTTTAATCGTTCAAGACGTGAAGTAAAAGCCGGAACGCATCGCCGCAACCCTGCGCGCCGCGCATGCCAAGACGGATAGAAATGCTCGCCGCACTGCGAAAGGAATAGCGGCTCGCTCAGCGCCAAGCGGCGGCGAGTTCATCCACCTTGCAGAGCATGGCGTCGCCGATGAAACGCATGCCGGCGAGCGCGCGCTCGCCTGCCTCAGGCTCGCCCGCACCGCACGCGTCCTCGATGACGACCGGAATGAAGCCAAGATCAGCACCGTGCCGCACCGTCGGCTCGATGCCGATTTCGGTCGCGATTCCGCAGATGACGAAGCTTTTGAGGCCGCAGTCGCGCAGCGCGATCGCAAGCGGCGTGCTCTCGAAGGCCGACATGGTGATCTTGTCGAGGATCGCCTCGTCTTCGCGCACGCCGAGCTCGGGCGCGAGCGCAAATCCCGGGCTGTCGCGCAGGAACCAGGGTTGAACGTCGTCGGGTGAGGTCTTGCCCTGCCAGAACATCATCTGGCGCAACTGAAAGACGCCACTCAGCTTCTTCGGCAGCGACATGTGGCGCATGAAAAAGATGCGCACGCCGGCGGCGCGCGCCAGCTCCAGCACTTTCAGAACCCGCGCCAGCACGTCGTTGCCATGCGGCAACTGGCGCAGGATCCCGACCTGCATGTCATAGACGATGAGTGCCGTGGTATCGGGACGCACGGCTTCGGCAAGGTTTGCCGGAACTTGAAGCTGAAATGCGGGCTGCATCGGGGGCCTTTGTCTCGTAGCCGGGCAACTTTCGTCGCTTAGTTCGCCGGCACTTCAACTTCGAGCTTGGCTGCGCCGGTCGAGAGGCGTTCAGCCATCTCGCGTGCCTGTGCGGCCGTGAAGCCGCCGGCGATCTGGCCGGTGCCGCCGAGAATCGGTTCCCGGATCACCGGCTTCGAGATGGCGCGCCCATCGACGCGAATTTCCATCGCCTTGCCGACGTTCCGCGCCGTGAAGTCGGCAAACAGCCGTTTGGAAGCTTCGTCGAATGCCATCGAGACGACCGGTTCGCCGGTGCGCTGATCATAGCCGACTTCGGCGCGGGTGACCCGCAACGCGAGCGGATCAGCCCAAGCCGGAACAATGGACAGCAAAAGAATTGCGACAGAGAAAGCCGCGGAAGACGGAGCCTGCGGCCGGCTCATAGCGGCGCCTTGGCGTTAGCTCGCGGCCTTCGCGTCGGCGACGTGATCCTGCTTCTCGGTGATGCGCGCCTTCTTGCCGCGCAGACCGCGGAGGTAATAGAGCTTGGCGCGGCGCACCTTGCCGCGGCGCACGACCTTGATCGAGTCGACCATCGGCGAATAGAGCGGGAACACGCGCTCGACGCCCTCGCCGTAGGAAATCTTGCGCACCGTGAAGCTCTGGTTGATGCCGCCGCCGGCGCGCGCGATGCACACGCCCTCATAGGCCTGCACGCGCGAGCGCTCGCCCTCGACCACCTTGACGTTGACGATCACGGTGTCGCCCGGGGCGAAATCCGGGATTTCCTTACCTGCGGTAAGCTTGGTGATCTGCTCTTGCTCGATCTGCTTCAAAAGGTTCATGGCAATTCTCCGGCAGCGGCGCCGCGCACGGGGCGCTCAGGCGGCAGGGTCTATGAGGTTGGCGAGCTTCTACTGGAAAGTTTCGCGCTTGTCACCCATCAGTCACTTGGATTTTGCGGGCTTTTGCGGCGGCTTGGGGCGGGTCGCCCACAGATCCGGCCGGCGTTCTTTCGTTAACCGTTCGGCCTCGGCGCGCCGCCAGGCGGCGATCTTGCCGTGGTCGCCGGAGGTGAGGACCTCGGGGATCGGGCGGCCCTCGAACAGCTGCGGCCGGGTGTAATGCGGGTATTCGAGGAGGCCGTCAGCGAAGCTTTCCTCGGTTCCGGAAGCCTCTTTGCCCATGACGCCGGGCAGAAGCCGCACGCAGGCATCGATCAGCGCCAGCGCGGCGATTTCGCCGCCCGAAAGCACGAAATCCCCGAGTGAGACCTCCTCGAGCTGCCGCGCCGCGATCACGCGCTCGTCCACGCCTTCGAACCGCCCGCACAGAATGACCGCGCCCGCGCCCGCGGCAAGTTCCCCGATGCGACGCTGCGTTAGCGGGATACCGCGCGGGCTGAGCAGCAGCCGCGGTCGGCCGTCAGAATTCGCAGAGGCAAAATCGATCGCGCGGGCGAGCACGTCGGCCTTCATCACCATGCCGGGCCCACCGCCGGCCGGGGTGTCGTCCACGGTGCGGTGCTTGTCGGTCGCATGGTCGCGCATGTCGACCGCGTCGAGCGCCCACAGCCCCTTCTGCAGGGCTTTGCCGGCGAGGCTCAGCCCAAGCGGGCCTGGAAACATCTCGGGAAAAATCGTGAGGACGGTCGCGCGCCACATGGTGCTGCCTACGCGGGCCTATTCTCTTGGTCCGTAGCCTCGCCTTCAACGACGACTTCGTCGGGCGGCACAACAACGACCCGCCCGCCCGCAATATCGATCACCGGAACAATCGCCGCGGTGAACGGCAGCAACAGCGTGTTGCCGCCCGACGCGGGTTCTATTTCCAGCAAATCGCCCGCGCCGAAATTATGCAGCGTCTTCACGGTGCCGAACGGCGTGCCATCCGCCGTCACGGCCGAAAGCCCGATCAGATCCGCATAGTAGAACTCGTCGTCCGCCGGCTTCGGCAAACGCTCGCGCGCCACATAGAGCCGCAGATTGGTGAGCCGTTCGGCCGCTTCGCGATCCGCGACGCCCTTCAGGCGCACGACCAGCATGTCCTTGGCGGGCCGCGCCGTCTCGATCTCGAAACGGCGCTTGCCGTCCTCGGTCTCGAGCGGCCCGTAGCGCGTAACGCTGAGCGGGTCCTCGGTAAAGGGCTTGAGCCGCAGCTCGCCGCGCACACCGTGCGCGGCGCCGATCTGTGCAATGCAAACGCGCTCGGCCACTTGAAGCCTAGGCCGCCGGCGCGCCTTCGGCCGGAGCAGCGGCGGCCGCAGCCGCGGCGGCGGCGCGCTCCTGCGCCTTCTTCTTCGGCTTCGACTTTTCCGGGTTGCTGCGCGCTTCGCGCTTGAGCACACCGGCGGCGTCGAGAAAACGCGTCACACGATCGGTCGGCAGCGCGCCCTTGGCCATCCAGGCCTTGACCTTTTCGAGGTCGAGCTTGAGGCGGTCGGTGTCTTCCTTCGCCATCAGCGGATTGAAATAACCAAGCCGCTCGATGTAGCGCCCATCACGCGGCGCGCGGCTGTCGGCGACGACGATGTGATAGACGGGGCGCTTCTTGGTGCCCGCGCGTGCGAGCCGGATTTTCAGAGACATTGTGGTTCCTTTCAGGGTTTGAAGAGCTATTTCTTTTTTCCAAGTCCGGGAAATCCGCCGAGCCCGGGTATCTTCGGGCCAAGACCGGATAGACCTCCGGGGAAATTCGGCGGCAGGCCGGGCATGCCTTGCGGCAATCCTCCCGGCGCGCCAGGCAGTCCACCGGGCAAACCGCCCGGCATTTTTTCGGCAAGCGCCTTCATCTGCTCGGGCGACGGCATGCCGCCGCCAAAGCCCATCGCCTGTGCAAGGCCGGCCATCGGGCCGCGCTTGCCGCTGCTCATCGCCTTCATCATGTCGGCCATGCCGCGATGCATCTTGAGCAGCTTGTTGATGTCCTCGGGCCTGGTGCCGGAGCCTTCGGCGATACGGCGCTTGCGGCTGGCTTTCAGCACATCCGGATTGCGGCGCTCCTTCGGCGTCATCGAGTCGATGATCGCCATCTGCCGCTTGAGCACTTTCTCGTCGAGGCCCGCATTGGCGATCTGGTTCTTCATTTTCGCAATGCCGGGCATCATGCCCATCAGGCCGCCGATGCCGCCCATGTTCTGCATCTGCAACAGTTGATCGCGCAGATCGGCAAGGTCGAACGCGCCCCTGCGCATCTTCTCGGCAACGCGCGCGGCCTTTTCGGCGTCGATCGTCGCCGCGGCCTTCTCGACCAGCGACACGATGTCGCCCATGCCGAGAATGCGGTCGGCGATGCGCGAGGGATGGAAATCCTCCAGCGCGTCGAGCTTCTCGCCGGTACCGATCAGCTTGATCGGCTTGCCGGTGACGGCGCGCATCGAGAGTGCCGCGCCACCGCGCCCATCGCCGTCGACGCGCGTCAGCACGATGCCGGTCAGCCCGACACGCTCATCGAACGAACGGGCCAGATTGACGGCGTCCTGGCCGGTGAGGCTGTCGGCGACCAGCAGCACTTCGTGCGGTTCCGTGGCCTTTTTGACCTCGGCGGCCTCGTTCATCATCTCGTCGTCGAGCGTGGTGCGGCCCGCGGTATCGAGCATTACGACGTCGTAGCCGCCGAGCCGGCCGGCCTCAAGCGCGCGCCGGGCGATCTGCGGCGGCGTCTGCCCCTCGACGATGGGAAGCGTATCGACCGTCACCTGACGGCCGAGCACCGCGAGCTGTTCCATCGCGGCCGGGCGGCGGGTATCGAGCGAGGCCATCAGCACCTTGCGCTTGCCCTGCTCGGTCAGGCGGCGCGCGATCTTGGCGGTGGTGGTGGTCTTGCCCGAGCCTTGCAGCCCGACCATCATCACGGCGACTGGCGCGGGCGCATTCAGGTCGATCGGATCGGCATTCGAGCCGAGCATCTCGACGAGTTGGTCGTGCACCAGCTTGACGACCATCTGGCCGGGCTTGACGGATTTGATCAGCGCGACGCCGATGGCGTTTTTCTTCACCTGATCGACGAACGAGCGCACGACATCGAGCGCGACGTCGGCCTCCAGCATCGCGCGGCGGACTTCGCGCAGCGCCGC